>JADFXY010000017.1:3324-25110 GCA_015233355.1 Deltaproteobacteria bacterium
TTTGGTTGCACAGGACGAAGGCATGCTCCATGGTGTGCTTGAGTTCCCGCACATTGCCCGGCCAGGGATACTTGAGAAAAGCTTTCATGACATCAGATGATATGGCTTCAATGATTTTTTTGAATTTAGTGTTGAACCTGTTACGAAAATGTTCAACCAGAAGAGGGATGTCTTCGCTCCTGTCCCTTAAGGGCGGCAATCTGATCTCAACCACTTTCAGCCGGTAGTAGAGATCCTCCCGCAATTCGCCAAGACTGACTTTCTCCATGAGATTTCTGTTCGTTGCCGCGATCAGCCGAACGTCCACCTTAATTGGAGTAGAGCTTCCGACTCGCTCAAATTCCTTTTCTTCAAGGACCCGCAAGAGCTTCACTTGAATATTTGGCGAGATGTCACCAATCTCATCGAAAAAGATGGCGCCGCCATCCGCTCTGTGGAACCGCCCCACGTTGTCTCTAATCGCGCCGGTAAACGCTCCCTTCACATGGCCGAAGAGCTCGCTTTCAAATAAATTTTCAGACAATGCCGAGCAGTTCACCTTGACCAGCGGCTTATGGCTGCGGTCTCCGGCCCGATGCAGAGCCTCGGCGACCAGTTCTTTACCCGTCCCACTTTCTCCTGTAATGAGCACAGTTGTATGAACACGGGCCAAAGCTTCTATGAGGGAATAAACCTTCTGCATCGGCTCACTTCTACCTACGATGTGATGGAACTGCCGGTGCTCTTTGAGCTCCCTTTCCAGATTGGCCACATGGGTATCATCCCTCAAGACCATCACGACGCCCGAGAGCTTGCCCATAAGACTTAGAAGAGGGTATGTTCTGACGCTAATGACCCGTCGTCCACCATTGGGAGGGCGGTACTCCATCCGGTCTACCTCGACGGGCTCTCCATTCTTGATCGCTTCAGCGAGAATCTCCGCACATCTTCCATTGCATATTTCGGGTAGAGAGCTAAAGGGCTTTCCGATGTCATCACGCGAATATCCACACATGGTCATGGCTGTCTCGTTGAGTTCGATCACCACTGATTCTTTATCAACGGTGATGATGGCATCCCTGACACTCCTGAAGATAGCCTCGAGGTTTGTCCGGTATCTTTCCTTTTCCTCAGTTACGTCCTTATACTTCAAGGCCGTTCGGGTGGCATGCAGCAATGATTCCTGGTTGACGGGCTTGGGGATGTAATCGAAGGCACCCATGCGAATGGAGTCGGCCGCGGTTTCGACATCCGGATCTCCCGTGACCACGATGACCGGGCAGCTCAATCCTCTGGCCTTGATCTCGCGCAAGATATCGATTCCCGTCCCATCCCCCAAAATGATGTCGGCGAACACCACGTCGAAGAGCGTCTCGTTTATTCGAGCCAGGGCTTCGCTGCAGCTTTCTGCAATCGTTACGATATACCCAGCAGCCCCTAAGAACCTTTCGAAGGTAAACCTGATTGATTCCTCGTCATCGATTACAAGAATTTTTGCACTCATTCTTATCCTCTTCATCGCTCCGATTGGCCGGTAAATCAACTGTGACCCTGGTAAACTCCCCTTTGGTACTCTCCAGACTGAGGAACCCGCCATGATCGGTGATGATTCTTTGGGTAATATTCAATCCCAGGCCCGTCCCTTTCCCGAACGGTTTTGTGGAAAAGAATGGCTTTGTCAGCATGGAGAGTTCATGGGCGGAAACGCCCACCCCTTGATCGTAAAACGTTATTCTCACATACGGGCGATTGTTGATGGTGACTCTCTCGCCGGTAATCTCAAAACGCTTATTTTTATGCCTTCCGGGATATTTTTCGTTCAAGGCATAGCGGGCGTTGTTTACGATATTGATAAAACCCTGCTGGATCTGTTGAAAGTTAGCCTTCACTTCCGGAAGATCGTCGGGAATATCTACCTTTAGACTGATGCCTTCCTTCCGGATTTGAGCTTGGGTTAGAATAATGGATTCTTCAAGAATGGCAGAGGCGCGAGTGGGCTTTTTTTCTTCTCGCCAATCGCGCGCATAGGAGAGGAGGGTCTTGACGATACGGCCGATACGCTCACCCTCCTTCACAATGCGCTCTCCGATGTCCTTTTCCATGCTCTCAGGGCCGCACTCATTTATCAGTATTTGGCCATAGTTTATGATACCGGTGATGGGATTGTTGATCTCATGGGCGACTCCGGCGGCCAGTTCCCCCAGCGAGGCCAAATGACATGTCTGCAAGGCTTCCGCCTGAACCGCCATCTTCACGGTAATATCAGTGGCTATCAGGATGACGCTGCCGACTCTCCCGCCCTCTTTGATTGGGAAAGCTCTCTTGTCGAGAACCGTACCATTGCGGGTTTCGACCTCAACCTCCTTTTCACCCGTATCGAAACATCTTTTGGCCGGGCAATCCTCACAGGGAGCAGATCGGCCATAGACCAACCGATAACATTTTTGCCCTATTGCCTCGGCCACGGGCGCATTCAACTGGTAGGCATTGCCTTCGTTTGTCCACAAGATTTCCATTTCGGGAGAGAGCAGGATCAAGGTATCGCCGATAGCATTGAGAACACCATGGAATTCCTGTGAGAGTTTTCTAAACCTTCTTTCGTTCGCACTAAGTTCGACCGTGCGCTCCTCGACTCTTCTTTCCAGCCCGTCCTGAACCCTGATTAACTCCTGTTCCGCCTTCTTACTGATAGATATATCCGTCACCGAAGTCCGGCATAACTCGGCGCCATCAACATTCAGCACCCGGATACTATCTAATTGAACATAATATTCCGGGCCGCTCAGTCTTTTCAGTCTCAGGCCACAGGTACGCCGTTCGTTGGTTTGAAAAACCTGATCAAGGTGGGACCGAAACTTGCCTCTGTCCGGCGTTGTTGCGTAAAGCCAAAGAGGGGTGTTGATCAGGAGGCCTCTTTCAATACCAAGCTGACCGGCAAAGGTGAGGTTTGCTTCTTGGATGAGACCCGCTCTATTCGAAGTAACGTAGCCGACCGGCGCAAAGTCGTAGAGATCGGAGTATTTTGATAACAATTCGATGAGTTGTTCCTGGGCGTTACGCAACTCCTCGTTTTGCATCTCCAGCTCGATCTGATGGACCTGCAACTCGTGAACCAGCCCTTGGTCATCTTTTTCGGCCATTATTCGATTGACTTGGGCGGTACCTTCTCTACTGCGCTCCTCTGCACGGCGGCGTAATCCGGCAGTGCGATCCTCTCCGGATTTATGTTCAGTCATACTTGAACCCTCGATTTAGTTCCCTTTCGGGCTTTGTTCCAACGATCAGTGCCCACTGGGTCTGATTGAAAAGGCGGATTTTGAGGATATCGTCGAGCATATCGGCATAATTCTATTATCCGAATGGAGCTATTCTTCAGTTACAAACAGTCAAACTAAGATTTTAAAGACATATGAGGTTCCATCAATGCGGTGGATTAGAGAAAGCGAGAGCTTTTTTCAGGCCGCTCTATCGACTTTGATCGCAAGCCCCCAACTAAGATTGAAGTGTAACATAAAAACTAAAAATGATGCAACACTATTTATAGGAGAGCCTACACCCCTCAGATGGTCCCACCTTGCCCTAAGTAAGCATTATCATGAGATACAGCAGGACTACCCAACTCCTCCAATAGGCAGAAAAAAACAGATCCCGAGAAAGACGACAAAACTCCACTGATGAATGACTGGACGCGCATGTAAACGCCGGGGTGAAGACCGGCGAGATGACGAGTACTCTCGATATGCCGGTCAATCCCCTTAAGGAATCCGGTGGTAAGGCGAAGATCATGACGTTTTAGGATGTTGGCCGGGGTTGTGAGTCGGATGCGCATAACTTGAAGGGAGTATCAGTAGTGTAAAGTTCTTTCTGTAATTTCCCCAAAGAGTGCTACCTCCGTCGAAAGGGGCCTCTCTGGTTGCCCGCCCTTCCCTCGAGGGGGCATTGGGCAGACCTCACTGCATAGTTCGTTCGGTTACCCTGATCACTCACAATATTTACCTCTTGTTTGGCCCTGAAAAGCCAATCCGGGGAAAACGCCGCCAGGAAACGGCGCCTTGTCAAACCGGGTAGCTAATCCGACTCTATCCCCGAAAGTTGATTTAATTTTTATACAGATGAGGTAGGTTCCGATGGCGTCGTTCGCGCCGCTTCGGCAAATATGAACTACGGTCTAATTCGACTATTGCAGCAAGATGGCAGGTTCAAACTCGAAAAAAAAGGCAACCTGAAAAGCTTGCCTTTGGTATTCTCCCAGGACGTTCGCACTCGGGAAAGGAAATGGGTATTATGTGCAGTATTAAACGCAACGATGACAAATCTCATCCTACTGTACATTTGGCATCTCGATGTTTAGCGATCAATTTACCTTCTTCTGCCGGTAAGTTGCTGCTGATAATATTGCCAGGTCTCTCGCATGCCCTCCGCAAACGGAGTAAACCTGAAGCCGGTTGCTTCGCGGATCTTTTCGCATGAATAGATTATGTGCTGATCTAGCGGGAAGGGTAATGGAATCCCGCATTGATCTATGTCAGATGATGGAAGTTTCTCTATTGCGAGTCTGCGGCCGCTTATTGTTTCCAATACTTCCACCAGCCTGCGATAAGAAACCAGTTCAGGGCCACAAATATTGAATGATCCGTCAAATACCCGGTCGTTATGAAGACAGTTTAAAATCAGAGAAGCCAGATCGTCCACCCAGAGAAAGCTGAAAAGAGGCAAGCCTGTCTCCGGGATGATGATCGTACGGTTGTTTTCAATCAAATCAAAGAAATATGATTCGCGCGGGGCGTAATTGTAGCGGCCATAGATGATGGCCGGCCGCAGAATCGTGTGGCGGAAACCGTTTGTGTGGCTTAATGCGGCCAGCTCGCATTCGGCCCGCCACTTATCAAGACCGTAATTTGCGTAGGGTCCCAGTTCCGGCTGCGGAGCCGAAACCTTATCTGCGGATTCTTTCACGGGTAGATCGTTGGTCTCTGCGTAAATCGTCGTCGTGCTGATAAGAATGTATTGATCCACTGATCCGGCCAGGCTGCCGATCATAGATCGGATGTGCTCCGGCGTATACGCGCAAAAGTCAATTACGGCAGTCCAGTTCAGGGCAGGAATGCACGCGCTGATTTGGTCCGGCCGTTCCCGGTCGCCCACGATTTCTGTAACCCCATCGTAATTGAGAGGAAGATTGCCGCGATTAAACACAAATATATCGAACTTTTTCCGTTCGAGCAATTTCTCGATGAAGACTCGTCCGGCAAAATAGCTTCCGCCAATAATCAGTAAATTTTCCATGAAACCACACCCAATGGTTTACCACCTCAAGTATTCGTGGGCCTGAAATTTTCTTGGTAATCGCAACAGCGAGGTCCAGAAGAAAGTCTATGTTTTTAGTCAACGGGATATCTAAGCACCATGACGGTTTCCACTTCCTCAGGCTGAGCAGCCGATGCCAATTTTTCTATTTTTTGGGCCGCTTCGAAGCTGATGTATTTTTCGCCGCATTGCTCGCACAACTCGGCTGGAACGTCCTTAACCACATATAATCGGCCGTCGAGACGGTAGTCGAAGTTTCCCACCACCACCGGCGTTATTATGCCAGTACAGAAAGGACAATTGCTTCTGTGGCTCTTCATGTTTTCCTCTTCAAACCGGGACCGGGTTTGGGGGTTAACCCACATGGGGAAGGCAGGCTCATAAACAATAAGAACCGAGAGACCCGATTCTGTGGAACCGGCAAACATCACATGCCACGGTTTAGCGCCCTCAAAGCCGAGAGCCACGTAAAAGGGCCCGCGCTGCGGGTGGGTATGAACTTCAATCACCTTTCCCGAAGACATCACTGAAATGATGAGCGATAGGGTCACCCTTCCGGCCAAAAGCTCCCGGATTACGTGTTCGGAGAGAAAAATCTCCCTGCTCCGGATTACGTCCTTGACCCATTGAAGATCCGAGTTAGTGGGCATGGATAATGACTCCCGTCAGGCTATGGCGGATCGGTTCCGCTAAATCTCAAGTCCCACAGAATAGGCGTCGGCGATAGCGGCCGGCATGTTACCGGGGCGCTTGCAATCGCCCACCAGATAGACCCGCTCAACTACTCCTTCCAGTTCTCTCTGGAGTCCGTCATCCGGTTTTTCCCCCGTAGCCAGAATTATCGTATCTACTTTCAGAACGCCGCGCGTCCTTTCATTCTCCCAACTTATCCCTTCGGCGCTAAGCTCTCGGACAGGGGTGCGCGGCAATAGCTTGACGCCTTTTTCTCTTAGCTCGAGCAGCAGGGGTATCCGGATGATAGCCGGCATATCCGTTCCGATATCGTCGAGCATCTCAAAAACTGTGATGGCGTGCCCTTGAGATGAGAGCATCTTGGCGGTTTCAAGCCCGACCATTCCGCCTCCGATAATCGCCACCGTCGGACCAATGGGCTTGTATCCGCCGATCACTTCGGTAGCCGGTATGAAACTCGCTCCCTGGCAAAACTTTAGTTGAGCCGGCAAAACCGGCCGGCTTCCGGTGGCCAGCACCACCACATCGGGGCCAAACCGTTTTATCGCGGCCGAATCAGCCTTTTTCCCCAGGGCAATCTTAACACCCTGTTTTCGGGCGGCACGATCCAGGTAGTCCAGCAGTTCGGTGAATTCTTCTTTTCCCGGCGGAGCGGCGGCCAATTGCAGCTTACCGCCGACAGCCTGATTCCTCTCCCATATGGTTACGTTATGGCCACGGGTAGCCGCGCCGAGGGCGGCTTCGAGTCCCGCGGGCCCGGCGCCGACAATCAGGACCTTTTTCTTTCGGGCGGCTTGAGCCTGTGACATCGGCAATTCATTTTCCCGCCCAAGTTGCGGATTGGACATACACGTTATGGGCCGGCCTTTCTCGATATTGCCAACGCACCCCTGGCAGCAGGAAATGCAGGGACGGATGTCTTCGGCCCGGTTTTGCCGGGCCTTCAACGGCCAGTCCGGGTCCGCGAGCAGCGGCCGCCCCAGGGCGATCATATCCGCTTTATTTTCCTGAAGCACTTGCTCGGCAAATTGGACGTGGCGGATCTTATTGACCGCGATGACCGGAATGGAAACCGCTCGTTTAATTGCTGCGGCCAAATCTACGATGCAGCCTTCGGGCATACCGATGGTTGCTTCAGCGGGAATGAAGTCCTTGTCCCATAAAACGCTTGCAAATCCGACTGATATATGCAGGGCGTCTGCCCCGGCGTGCTCCAAGGCGACGGCAATGGCGGCCAACTCCTCAGGGGTGTTTCCACCTTCAGGTTCCTTGCCGTTCATTCGGCAAACTATGGGAACGTTAGCGCCGACCGTGGTCCGAATGCGCTTCACGATTTCCAGTACAAACCGCATCCTGTTTTCGAGACTTCCCCCATATTCGTCGGTGCGTTTGTTGGACCAGGGTGAGAGGAACTGGCCGCAAAGATACATGTGGGCGCAGTGGAGACCGATCATGTCAAACCCGGCCCTGACCGCCCTTTCGGCAGATTGTTCGAACCGGGTGATAATGTTTTGAATTTCATCGGCGGCGAGTGGTTTGGGCACAACGTGGCCGGGAGAAGGATGGGCCAAAGCCGAAGGCGCAACGGGCAGCCGTCCTCCGGTCCTCTTTAGACATCCATTGTCTGAGGCTATCTGCCCCGCCCGTCTGCCTGCATGCGAGATCTGCATGATGGAGGCAGCCCCCTGATTCCGGATGCCGGCAGCCAGTTTCGCCAGCCCCGGCAAATATCGGTCACTATCGATTGCCAGTGGGTGATCGGTGTTGTTTCCGATCGGACAGTCGACTATTCCGTCCTCTACACTGATGAGGCCGACGCCGCCCCTGGCCCTCCTTTCGTAGAACCGGATCATTTGATCGCTGACATATCCTTCCGCCCCAAAATGGGTGGTCATAGGCGCCATAACTAGGCGGTTCTGAACCTCTATCGCTCCGATCCGGATAGGCTCGAATAGCTTCATGATCTAGTTTGTCCTCACTCGTCCTGATGGTTTTTCGTCTTAAGACCGGCCAGGTGCCCCTCAGCCTGGTCCAAATCTTTAAACCCACCCTTTTCGGTTAGTCTTTTTAGCATTTTGAGCGTCAGGTTTTCCCCATCGGCCAGGGCCTTACTGGTCTGTTGATAATATAATTCGATAGTAGTTTGTCCATATGTTTCCAGTTCGCAGCGAAGGTAGACGCTAAAATTCTTGCCGTCATCTGTAGGTTCCATTCCCCTGCATACTGCGCTATAGAGATGGGGATATTTATCTTTGACCTCGGCCTGCCAGTCGGCATCGAGAGCGACAATCTTTTCTATCAGCGGGTTAAAATTGGTCCTGGGGATGAGGTTGTCCATGCGGGCGTATTTTTCGGCCAGGAGGTTCCGGCCTACAGCTTCCGCCTGGAGCAGATCATTAAGATAAGAGATGAGAATATCCTCGGTCCACATCTCGAAGATACTGGCCCGAATTTTGCGAAATGTTTCCGGAGATTGCTGGCAACTAACGGGATAGGCGCTTCTCACCCTTTGAAACATTTGCCATTCGCAGTCAAGAATCACGTCAACCAGCTCCTGGACTTTTAAAAGTTCTTCCATTTTTATCGCCCTTAGTTGTCTTCGCCTTCCGGCGCCTGAAAAAATTCACAAAGTGAAGCCAGCCTCAGTCCCTGACCGTTGCGTCTTGATCTTCACTTCCGCTTTTGTGGCCCGGTTTGAGACCCTGTTTCGTCCCCATCCCGACCATTCCGCCAATACTTACCTGAACGATTCCGGCCTCGACGATCGCTTATTTTTCTATCCGTTTTTTTACTCTTTTTCCACCAACAAGCCCTTCAAGGCTTTTTCACAAAGTTCGTCTTCTTTTTTAACCTCTTCAAGTGTCTTGAACTTATTGAAGTTCGTCTTGGCTTCGCGGCCTTTTCGGAATTTGAGAAACTCCATACCCGTTTGGGGATAAATCGCGCCGATCAAGACGTCGTCAATATCATCGGCCAGGTCACCCAGGGTTTCTTTCACCTTGTCTAATTCCGGTTCCAGAACGTCGGCCGGCCGGCAGGTGATGGGTTTGTCGCCGCGGGGGTACTTCTTTAAGACGATTTCCTGAATTTCAGGTGAAATGGGTGTCGGGGTTTCTCCATACAGGCCGTAAACCAGGTCCTTGACCTCATTGGAGATGAATTTATACTTACCGAACAAGGCGTTAAACACGGCCTGAACACCCACGATCTGGGAGGTGGGGGTGACCAGGGGCGGGGTACCCAGTTCTCGCCGGGTGATCGGGAGTTCTTTATAGACTTCGTCAATCCGGTGCAGAGCGTTGGATTGTTTCAGTTGGGTCACCAAGTTGGAGATCATGCCCCCCGGAATCTGGTGAGCCAGAACGGCCGTGTCGATCACCGAGTGCTTGGCCCAGCCCAAGAAATCCCTATATTTAGGGAAGATCGTTTCCAAATATTCATCTAGCTTGAGTAGTTGATCCAGGTCCAGGCCGGTGTCGCGAGGCGTCCCCATCAGGGTCACCACGAGCGGTTCGATAGCCGGCTGGGAAGCCCGCATGGCAAAGGGGGCCAGCGCAGTGTCGAGAATGTCGACTCCGGCTTCAATGGCTTTCAGGTAGGTCATGGAGGCCATGCCGCTGGTGTAGTGAGTGTGAAGTTGAATGGGGATATTAATTTCTTTTTTGAGAGCCGTGATCAGATCATAGATGTCATAAGGGGCCATCAACCCGGCCATATCCTTGATGCACAGAGAGTCCGCGCCCATGTCCTGAATCTGCTTTGACTTATTAATGAAGTATTCCAGGTTGAAGACCGGGCCGCCAAGCCGCCGTTCGGTCAAGGAATAACAGATACATCCCTGAAAATGCTTGTTTTTTTTCTTGATCATCTTGACTACGGTGTCAAAATTTCGGAAATCGTTCAGGGCATCAAATGTCCGGAAGATATCGATCCCATTTTCTGCGGCACGATCCACGAAGGCCTCGGCCACATCATCCGGATAGTTCCGGTATCCCACCAGGTTTTGACCTCGAAGGAGCATGGAAAAAGGCGTTTTCTTGATATACTTCTTGAGCGTTCGGGGGCGTTCCCAGGGATCCTCACCAAGGAATCGGTGCATGGTGTCAAACGTGGCCCCACCCCATACCTCCATCGCCCAAAATCCGACCTTATCCATCTCTTCTGCGATGGGCAACATATCTTCGGTCAGCATCCGGGTGGAAAAAAGTGATTGATGGGCGTCCCGGAAGGTGGTGTCGAAGATTTTAACCGGGTTTGGCGCCGGCGCCGATAGATCCTGTGACATTTGATTACCTCCTGAAATAGCTAATAAAATATTCAAACAAGTCGATTCTGCCGATATTCCTCTTTTTTTTATTGCCGGCAGCCTCTGGTTCCGGGGGGAGACGGATTGGCCGCGGCCACTTTCTGCTCATAAAGAGGGAGACTATGACCGAAGCTTATGTGGCGCGCCGCTTCTCCTGCATGTCAGTTGCAGTACCTGCAGGACGGGTTCCTCTGGATGTGAAGTTCTGAAATATCCATTTCCAGCAAATCTATATAAAGCATCCGACCCACCAGCAAGCTCCCTTTTCCCAGAATATATTTTATTATTTCTGTAGCCTGGAGGATTCCAATGATCCCGGGCGATACTCCGATGACCCCGGTTGCCGGCCCCGGAGTTAAGATGGGGTATAAGCAGCGATAACAGGGGCCTATACCCGGGACGATGGTCATGACCTGGCCTTCGAATCCTGAGACGGCGCCGTACACCCAGGGTTTTTGCGCCAGAATACAAGCTTCGTTAATCAGGGTCCGGGCATCGAAATTGTCAGTGCAGTCGACGAGCGCATCAAATTCCTTGAGAACTCGGGCCAAATCCATGGCCGAACTGATCCGCATGGGATAAACGCTGACCTGGGTTTCAGGGCTAAAAGAGGTGATCGTCTGCTTGGCGGAAAATACTTTTTGCATCCCCAGGCGATGTGGATTATGTAAAATCTGGCGGTTCAGATTGGAAACTTCAACACAATCGTCATCAGCAATACCAAGAGTTCCTATCCCTGCCGCAGCCAGATAGAACGTTGCCGCTGCGGCAAGACCTCCAGCACCGGCCAGGAAAATTCTCGCCTTTTTGAGTTTTTCCTGCCCTGCTTGTCCTATTTCGGGCAGGACAATCTGCCTTGCATATCTATCGTCGTGGCCGGCTTTGAACTGCATGTCTACTGATCAATCCCCTTGAAAACGGCGTTAGGGTCTTCAAACATTTTCTTAAACTTTTCCCGCGCCCCATCTCTAACCCGTTCCGCTTGCTCAAGGCTTAATCGTTTGCCGCTAATCCACCTCTCCAGCAAGTGACCGCCCGGCATCCATCGTTCGAGAGTCTCTCTTTCAAAGACCCACATTTTTTCATCGACACCCAAAGAAGAAAGGATCTGCCATACATCCTCCCGCTGTCTCTCATCGCAATAGATACACATCACGCATTCGCCCAGCTTAAATTCATTGATCTTTTCCCGGTCATACTTGGCGGCCGGAATTTTGTTTTCCTCCACATATGGGTCTATTTTCTTTGCAAGTTCAGCGAGTTCCTCTGCGGGGCCGAAAACAATCCATTTCCCCCAATGATCAAGATACTCATGGTTGGTAAGGTCCTTTCCTCTATAGTTGATATAGTTATAGAGTCCATGGAAATGCCTTCGAGGCACTACGAAGATGAAATGGGAACTTTCTCTATCGACAATCATTGCTCCTCCCCCACATATCCACCTTTTACCCAGCAGCCACAGCCGGAATGATCTGCACGGTATCTCCGTTCCTCAACGGTGTCTTCAATCCTTGGAGATATCGGACATTATCACCATTATGATAAACATTCACATGATCCGGGATGTCCCCTTGCCCAATCCCCGCGGCTTGCTTCAGTTCCGGGTACTTTCCGGCCAGGAGATCAAGGACCGATTCCAGGAATGTTTCTCCGTCCAGGTCCATCTGAATCCTTTTCTGGTCTTCCGCCAACGCAGCGAAAACAGAAGGCAACTTAATTGTAACCACCATGCAGCGCTCCTTTCAAGCCACATTCAATGATTTAACCACCTCAAGTAATCGTGGGTCTGAAATTTTTTTGGTAATCGCAACCGCGTGGTCCAGAAGAAAGTCACTGTTTTGGGTGCTCAGACGGTCCCATTTCAAAATTTCGATCATTGCGGCGCTGATCTCTTCAATGAGATCGCTCTTCTTGTCGATATCAGGTTCAGAGACCAGCGCATTGATGCGGGAGTAAAAAAAATTCCCCATAACCGGGAGCGAACACATAGCCTGATGGCTCCATTTATAAAATGGACAAAAACGGCGATTGATGAGGAACACCAAAGCGATGATTTCGGACGAGAACTTTATAACCGCATATTGGGCGGCAAAAGCTTGGCTGCGTTTGACCATTCGCCGGAAGTTGTATTGACCGGCTTGAGCGGCGGCGGCACAGCGGAGGGCCATTTTCGCAAGGCGCACATCCTCGGGGAAAAAAGCCAGAAGACCTTCCCGAATAGCTGAAAATTTTCCCAGAGGGTCGTGAAATATTTTCCCATTGGTGCAGGCAGCCAGGTTGGATTCGGGTATATAAAACCATTTCAGAGGATCATCGGGGACACCGGTCATGCCGATGAAGCGGCGATAAAAAGCCCCTATTTCAAACACTCCTACCCGTGATTTTCCCCAAATTGAAGCGATTCGTTCAAAGTTCATGAAACCCAGAGGTAATTTTTCATACTCAGCCTGAAGCGCCGGACCAATGTCGTCATAATCGTCCGAGTCCAGCCAGACGCAAAACCCTGGTCCCCAGTCGTGATCGCGGGAGATCTCATCGTCGAAGCCAAAACACTCCGAACCCTCGCCGACAAGGCCAACGGCGACCCTGTGCCGGTAACGGTGAAACCTGGTGTCTATCATCCTCTCGCCGTGGGTGCGGAAGAATGCCTCACTAAGACCAAGCCCATTCATGTGACTTTCCTTCCACGAATAAAATGATAGGGTTACCCTCACGATTATCAGTCAATGGGATGACTCAGCACTATGACGGTTTCCAGTTCCTCAGGCCGAGCAGTCGATGCCAATGTCTATATTTTTTCGGGCTGTTTCTAAGCTGTAGAATGGAGATCACCCGGATTAGATAACCTCTCGGCAGAATCTCAGATACTCGCTCTCCGCTTTTTTCATGAGTCCCTTTTTGACATGGAGTGATAGGAGGATCGATTCCAGAGTGACCTTGTCGGTCTGAAGGCTTGTGACCAGCGCCTCCCCTAGAGACGCCCCAGCCGCCATCATTTCTCCGATCATAAGAGTTGTCCGGGTAGATACGTCCAGAGCCATTTCCGAGTTGCCGCGAATAATGTTGATCGCGGAGATAATCTGGTCGGCCTGCTCTTCATCCACACCGGTCTTCCGAATCACAACCTCCCTTTCAACCGGGTTGGGGAGATAATCCATGAGAATGACGTAAAAGCGATCCCGTAATGCCGGGTCGAGCAATTCCGTACCGATGTATTCCTCTCCCTCATTGAGTGTCGCGAAAAAGATGACTCCGTCCGCCACCTTCAATGTGCCAAGCTCATCCATCCACACTTCCCGATCGTCCGAGAGGATGGAGAAAAGCATATTCAACGCCTTCGGGTGCTCCGGACGATTGATTTCTTCCAGGTGAATGACGCAGTTCGGGGTCTGAAGCGCCCGCGGAAAGAGGAACTGTTTATAACGGGTCTCACCGTTCGACAGGGTGTATTCACCAAAAAGCTGTCCGGGTTCGGAGAGGATGCCCACTTGAAAGGTGGCCAGCGGCCTGCGGTATACGGCGGCGTACTGACGCACGATCGATGACTTGCCGCAACCCTGCCGACCGGCGACAAGCACGTTTACGGGGTGCCTTTGGGAAATTCTGTGAATTCTCCCTATGATGCTCAGCGTTTCCTGATCGATATAGTAATAAGGATCTTCACGAGGGATAGGGATGTTTTCGTCGCGTAGCGTCATTGTGTATCTCCTTAAATCTTTTATAAACCTTGCGGCGTTTTCGACATCGAGCCGGCCGCTCCTTCACCGTAGTAGGGTCGAAACCCCGCTGCGCCCCCAGGGCCTTGCCCGTGCTAGTTGAGCTTTATCTTTTGCTGTATCTAAGCAATGATTGAAATAAGTCCGGCAGATCATCGATTTTGTCAAGGAACTGAACCAGGTTGCCATACTCCTTCTTGAGTGCCTGTCTACCGGAGGGGCTGCAACCGATTCCCAGGGTCAATAGATTTATCCTCCTTTTTCTACAGAAAGCTATGGCGTCGTTGACGCCACAACCCCAATTGGAGGCTCCGTCGGTAATATGGATAAGAAACGGCTTTTTGTTGCCGGCTCTCATACTAAGAGCCGTAGCGATAATGGCTTCACCTGAAGCGGTCTTGCCATGGGGCAACACTGAAAAAAAACCTCCTCCAACAAAGATTTCCGTCAGTCTACATTTGTTCTTGACTTCATTATAGGCAAACATTCTTGAATTGGGATTAAAAGTTTTGACTGCGGAAAACAATGTTTGGACGATCGTTTCTGTTTGCTCCCATTTGGCTGGATCAGACATCGACCCCGACGCATCCACCACCATGACAATATCATTAAGAAGTTCGAATTCATTTTTCTTAATATGAAAAACAGTCCCGGATGTCGGCGCCCTGTACAATCTTCTCCGGTCTATTTTGCCCGAGGTCAGCCCCCGGTTATAAACTGTCTTCCTTTGGGCTGCCGATTTTATGATCAGCAGCAATTTATGAAACAACTGCTTATCTATTCTGTTAGAGGCATGCATAACGATGTCGTTTCTTTCGATCTGGACGACATCGTCGATATTTTTTACATTCCCCCTAACTTCATCGCTATAGCTTACTTTTCTTTTAAAAGTGGATTCGATCTGACGGGCGAAGCTGTAAATAGTCTCCTTAAGCGCTTTTTTCTCCTCATCTTCGAGTTCAACTTCCCTGAAGTCAGGGTCCTGAATGAGGAACGGATCCGATCTGTCGCCGGGCCAAAATTTGACGAATTCCAGGAGTTCCGTCCAGGTGGATAGATAGAGATTCATCCGGTATTCGCTTCGTTCGATTACGCGCGATATTTCGGGGCACTCATGGATAAGCGGGCCGACCATAGAATTAAGCAAGGCCATGGGCTTGCCGTAAAGTCTGGCCAGATTGCCGACTCCCCTGACATTACCTGCCGTTATGTCCCTAAACGGTTCTTTATATTTTTCGCCGCCTCGGTCCGCGGCAATCCTCCACCACAAGTGGAGAAGGTGAGTAAACGTGGGAGGAACTAAAAATCCTTGGGATTTGTCCCTATACTCCCGTAACCGCGCCTTTTCGGTGTAGATCCCCCAAATACTGCGATTGGAAAGACAATCCAGGTACACTAGCTCGCACATATCCAGGTATAATTTGAGTTTGTATCGATAGGGGGGCAAAGGACTGGTCTTTTCAGCGCCGATTTTTTTCAATCGTTCGCTCCATTCTCTCGTTTCCAATGCCCGACGAACCGTAATGCCCACCATGATATCCGTTTTGTCGGCGGGAACGGGATAAGTCCCGACTACAGGTGTGGGATCGAGAGCAATGCCGTTCTTGTGATCCATACCGGCCCAGACAATCGACCCCAGGTTTGGACCTATAAAAGTCGCGATTTTTCGAAGGCTCCCAAGAAGCTTGGCCAGCTCCATCACCTCAACCGGGGACTTGTCTCTTCTCCAAAAAGCTGAGTACCCCTCTTCCCCTGTTATACAAAAGCGGTCGATCATCCCATTTTCGGGTCTTGCTTCTGTAGTCATAGTGGATCATCTCCTAAACGAAAACCGGATCGCAATGTTCTTGCCGAACCAAAGGCAGCCCTCTGCCGCGGGATTGCGGCAGAGGGCGGATCAACATATGTGATGAGTCTTAAACATGATCGCGGAAGCTTAGTTTTCCTTCTTCATGTTTGCTGCAGGTCATATTTTGTGCGTCTCGGATCCAACGTTTCCAAACTGATCCCATGGTTGTCCGGTTGACTGTGCACTGCCCCTGGTCGGGGTTGGTCGGGTCGGCGATTTGCCACTTGCAAACTTTGCAAGGTGTCGGCGTGCCTATTGCCAAATGGAGTTGGCTGGCGACAACACTCATTAGATGCCTCCTTACTGGGGGAAACCAAAATAATTAAGCTGGATAATCGTCCGCGATCGCTCTTCGGCATTAGAGTTGAGCATTAATGTACTCTAGGTCTTCGGCGCCGAACTGTTGTTCGTTTCGAGCGATGATGGTATTCTGGCCATAGGTGGGAAGATCAACAAAACGGGCGCTGAATCCGGCGACCCGGACAATGAGGTCTTGGTGTTTTTCGGGCTCCCGCTGGGCGGCCTTCATTTCGGCTGTGCTCACGACATTAAATTGTACGTGATCTATATTCAAGTCGTGCCAGGTATCCATATAGGCGTGCCAAATGTCAAAGCCGTGTTTGCTGCGCATCATGGGCACCGACAGACGTTGGTTCAGCAGATTGGCCTTTTGGTTTTCCTGGACCTTGGCCACCGATTTCAGGACCGCCGTCGGGCCCTTCTTGTCCGTACCAAAATAGGGGGAGATCCCGCCGTCGTCGGCTGCTTCACCGCCGTAGCGACCGTCGGGGGTGGGGCCGGTACGAGAGCCGACTTCCATGTAGAGAGCCACCGCCTGCCCCACGGGCATGACCGGCCCGCCGGAGTAGTTGGTTATTTTTCTCATTTCGCCCCCGATGATTTCTTCGTAGTACCGCTTGATGATGGAATCCGCGTACTCGTCATCGTTTCCCCATTTGGGAGCGTTCTTGAAGTCCTTCTGCATCTGCTCGTAACCTTCCCAGTTGGCCTTCAATGCATCCATCAGTTGCTTCATGGTGTATTTCTTGTCATCGTAGATAAGCTTTTTCACGGCGACCAGAGAGTTGCCGCCTACGATGGTGGTGATGGGATTGTGCCACCCATTGGGCTGCTCCGAAAGACTGCAGGCTTCTTCCCCTAACTCCATGCAACCGTCGTCGATGCTCGATACAAACGGAAGCTGGAGGAATCTGGCTTCCATGTAGCGGCTGACATCCTTGGCCCGAATCAGAAGGCTAATGCAGTAGGCGTACTGTTTTTTGTAGGCTTCCCACAACTCTTCAAAAGTTTTGAAGTCTTCGGCATGCCCGGTTTCCGGGCCAAGCTGCATGTCGGCATAGGACCAGTCGTAGCCGTTGTTGAGCGTGATTTCAAAAATTTTCCCTGGGAAAATTGACCCGCCGCCTTCCGACCGTGTTTTCTGGGTTTTCCTTCTACCGACAAGACCAGGGGACATACACAGAACGTTGGCCCAGTCATAGGCCTCTTCGTCCGTGGCGCCGTTGTTGTTAAGACTGAATTTACTGTAGTATTTCATCTGCTCGGTGCCGATTTCGTCGTTCTTGATGGATGGGTATCCCAAGCCGTCTCGGATGCATTCGAACACATGATAAAGGGTCTTAGCCCGGTTTTTCTTGGAATATCTGAACACCATGGATGGCTCAGTGGTCCGGATATTTCTCGCTCCCTCCAGGATGGCATCGGTCATGTCGTTGCATCCATCAGACCCGTCTCTGTTGGTGCCCCCTATGGTAAAGATAAAAAGGTCATTGGAGCCGGGGAAAATTTCTCGGTAGCCTCTGGACTTGCCGGCTCCGTGTTCCGAAATCTTCAGCCGCTCCATCTCCACTAATTCCACCACCTGTTCGTAGGTCATGGGCTGAAACGACTTATTGATGACACTAGTCTGGTAGTAGGGCCAAAGGAGCTTGTCTTCCTTGTGGGCGTAACCGCTGGCATAGCGTTCAATGCCGTGGCATAATATAAAGGTATACCACTTGGCCTGGAATGCGTCTTTTAACCCCTTGCACGGCTCCGCAGGAACCCTGCGGCTGATCTCGGCCATTTCCAGGAGTTCTTCTTTTCTGGCCGGGTCAGTTTCAAAGTTTTCGGCCACAATCTCACACAGCCTGGCATGGCGTCTGGCCCAACTGATAACGGCTTTGTCGGCGATTATCATGGATTCCCAGTTGTCGATTTTCGCTATCCAGTCGAGACCCTTGGTTCCGTCCCAGGGCTGTCTGGCCATCTCGGCCTTTGCTTCCCGAATATGCTCTTCGGCCATTTCGATCCGCTTCAGGAGACCGTCCTCCAAAACAGTTTCATAGGGAGGAACAATGCTGTTATAGCCGTGGGCGAAGGAAGGAGCCTCCATGGTGCTGACCTGGTACATGCGCATTAAGTCAATAGGATCGAAATATTTCTCGCACTTTGTTTGCAAGCTGCTTGGCGCCCAGTAGTTATTGATTTCTTCGGCTTCGGCGGCCGGCAGGGGCGAATAATCGCTTTGCAAGTAATCCTTGACGTTCATGTATGACAGTTCCGGATAAAGCGGGAACATATTGGGATCTTCAGCATGATAGCCGATAATGAACTCATCTTGCTGCAAAACAACCGTACACTTGTTTAAGACATTCGCCAGCATCATCGCCCGCCGGATGACTACCGCTTTTCCCCGTGACGATTTGTGCGACTCGGTGATAAGCTGCATTCGTTCAATGCCGGCCCTGACGCCTTTTTCGACAAATTCACCCGCCGAGGCATGCTTCCACCTGCAGCGGCCTTTCAATCTTCTGGTCCTGTCCGTGGATGGAGCGAACAAATGCTCGGACAATTCATCATCTGGAATCTCTGCTTCTTCCGGCTTCGCTGGTGGGAAATTGATGATCTTTCCTCTGTAATTTACAGGCTGAGCCAAAGTTGTCATGATGCACTCCTCGCTTTGCGGTTAGGAACGTTTGCGAAAGGCCTTGCAAGTTTCACTCGTCTCGAAGACAGGCTTTGAAAGCCAATACTTACCCTTTTGGTCCTTGTGTTCGGTAACACAGTCCCCTTTGCCTTTTTCAAAATCGTCTTCACTTTCCGGTACCTGAAAATAGAGTGCGCATTCTGCACAAGTAGCCATGATGTTCTCCCTCTCCTCTTGAGTTTAAAGTTTGCAAAGTAAAACCAAACTCCGTCCTTGATCGTCCAGTCTTAATCCTCACCTCCTCTCCTTTCGCCTGGTTTAAGACCCTTCTCCGTCCCCATCCCGACCATTCCTCCAATACTCACCTGGATGATTCCGACCTCGACGAGCGCTTTAGCCAGAGGCGCCAGCGCCCTGGGGGAAATTTCTTTGGTCCCCTTGTATTGGTAGGTGTCTTCGCGTCCAAGAAACTCATATTTTTTTTCGCCATAAACATGATAGGGAAGGATGTCCACGCCGGTAAGCTTGTCGGCAAACGGGGCCAGGAATTCCACCAATGCGATGTAATCATCGGTGGAGTCATTGAACCCCGGAACGATCGGAAGATGTATCCTGACGTTGGCATCAGCCATTATCAGGGCGCTTATATTTTCCAGAATAGGCTCCAATGGCCAACCCACAACCTGCCTGTGTTTTTCCGGACTCATGGATTTGATATCCACAAGGAAGAGATCGATGCAACTCGTTAAGGCCTTGATGACTTTCCACTCGGCAAAACAACTGGTCTCCATCCCCACATGAACGCCTTCCTGTTTCAGGATGGAGGCGAGCCTAAAAGAAAACTCTGGGAAAAACAGCGGATCGCCGCCGCTTAGGGTGACACCGCCGCCACTTCGAGTAAAAAATGGGCGGTCGGCAATCGATTCCCGGAGGATTTCCTCCATGGTGAACTTTCTCCCCACCATGCCCCGGGCTTCGGATAAGCAGGCTTCCACACAGCTCATGCATCCAATGCACTTGCTCCGGTCGATGCGGCAAATCAGCTCTCTTCCGGAGCCGGCAACCAGCGATGATGCGCCCGTGGGACATGCCTCCACACACCGGCCACACCGGGTGCATTTGTCGGAGTAGTAGTAGAACTCTGTTTTGCGGCTTTGCGTTTCGGGATTGTGGCACCAGGGACAACGAAGCGGACATCCTTTCATAAAAATCGTGGTCCTGATTCCCGGTCCATCCTGAAGGCAAAACCGCTGAATCTCAGTGATGAAGGGGATAGGCCCATCAGATTTAAAAACAGAATCAGCCTTATCGCGGCTGGAGATCGCGCTTCCCACGATTTACCTCCCAACGTTCCGGTTAATTATCCCGGGGCCATCTGTCCGAAGACGGATTTTGGTTGACATGTCGCTTAAAAAATGATTGGCAGACACCCTAATGAAGATTGTCGCCGGATAAATCCATCACAACGAAACAATATGCCGCGAAGTAGATAAAGGGTTTGACGTTGCCGAGCAACGGACTGGGGTTAACGACTTTGTTTTGTGCTCGCCGGGGCGGATTGCCGAGCAACCGCCGCTGATCCAAATGGCCCTGGTGATACGGCTGATGGGTCTACCCCTGAGACACGCTGTTTTAAAAGCCAATTTGAGGAGTAGGAATCACGGCCGGCAATATGTGCGTTTAGACATTCACGTGATCTTGCAAGCAACGATTCACGGTTCCATACTCTGGTTGGGTGAGTTTTTGATCTCGCATCAAAGCATAATTCTTAATAATTTACCCGAGCAGACCGAAATGGTCGCGCGCACATAACGGTGAGAAAGGTGTAATGATGATGTGAATCAGTTTGCTATTTCATGTGCGTCGCAGTCACATTTACAGAACCATACATTTGAACTATTGTCAATATATTTCTTTGGCAAAATCGGTGAAAAAATGCGTTTCAAATATTGCCGAAAAAACGGCTATCTAAATATTTCACCATTGAAATGCCTTCTATAAAGCCTTTTGGGGGCATCGAACTAAGGCCGACTTTGCCGCGTGAATGGCTATGATTTTAAGTTTAATAATTTTAGCTGACCGTAATCATAAGCTGTTATCTTCATTGCCTGGATCTTGTTACTTGCCCTTCAATGTCATTGACTTAAGGTGCAAGGTCATCGGATCCTATTCTAATAAATAGTCTATTCCGATTAAGCCCTGAAAGGGCGCTCTTGGTTAGCCCCGTTGGGGCTTATTCGGAATGGTCTATTTTAAAAAAGTTGGCACGATTGTTCGAACGCTTAAGTCAATGACATTGACTTGCCCTTCGTCAACAAAAAACACTGCCCCGGTCTAAAGATCCTGAACAACGGTTAGATACTGATTGCTTTTCTTGATTTCTTTGATAACATCTCAAGGGACACCGAGGTGACCTGGTACATCTGTAAATACTCATGCGCCGAGACAACTCCATAAGGATAGCCTTAGAAGGCTCAGGACAATGAAGATCACGGGTGTCTTGGTTGATATTGAATATCATTGCTCCACCTTCATATCGCGTCTGCATATGGTCATAACCACGAGTGCCGCAAAAATGATGTAACAGGCTGGAGGACATCCGGTTTTCTCCTTATGCGTTTAGGATATCAATTACAAAGAGACTAAACCAGAGCAACCTCCCATATCAAACGGCAAGTACGTAAATTTCGGACGAGCCACATTTTGAATACCATTTACCTGACGCCCATGTTAACATAGTGCTTCGAGTATTGGGATGTCGTCGGTACTTGTCTATTTTTTGGAACAATTCGTTTAGCATCTGCTTGGGAGAATTATTATGAGTGAGAACAACCCTGATAAGAGAGAAATAATTATTCAGGCCGCGCAGCAAGTTCTAGCCGAAAAGGGCCTGAGGAAATCTACTGTTGCCGAAATAGCCCGACGGGGAGGCGTCTTTGATTCTGAAATTTATCGCCATTTCAAGGATAAGGAGGACCTGCTTTTTTGTTCCCTTGCGGAAAGGATA
>JADFXY010000180.1:0-9029 GCA_015233355.1 Deltaproteobacteria bacterium
TATAGTCGCTGCCCCTACCCAGGGCGTTGCCCTGGGCTAACCTAGAGCGCCCTTTCAGGGCTTAATCGGAATAGACTATTTATTAGAATAGGATCCGATGACCTTGCACCTTAAGTCAATGACATTGGGCCTGCCGGACCTATACCTGATTTTAATATTTTCGTCATGCCAAAAAGGAATCTGGATCGAAGGATTTGTGCCGTCAAGTGTTGCCGGATGGATAACCGGATGGCCTGGTGGTCTGTCGTGTGGATGGGTACGTGGTTGTGCAGATAGATGGATAACAGGATGGTCAGGCAGATGGGTAGTGCTGAACAAAATCAGCTATAACTCGTAGGCTTTGCCGTGATGCTTGAGTGATTCCAGGTTGTAGTCTCGTATCGGTAATTACCGGGTGCGCATGAACGAGAAAGAGAGTAACGCTTATTTTCCTCAACTATCCGTCGATTCTCACGATGCCTTGTCTAGTTTCAGGCCCGGCTCAGGGAGTGACGCGGGCTCCTCCCAAGAAACCGTTTCACCCAAAAAACAAAAACTATTTTTGACCCTATTGGAATCTTTATATCCCTTGGCTGCTTCCAGTGCCGACTCGACTAACCCCGCGGCCGGCCGCATGGGCAATCCAGGGTTGGTCACCAGCATCCCGGCGGATAAGGTGATGTCTTCATTACGGCAGCAAAATGCGTCCAGTTTTTTACGTAATGTAACATCAAATTCAACCATCTGATTCCAGGGACCAATTGAGAAGAGACCATCGCCTCCCGCGTAGATTATGTAGATGCCGGGAAACTCTCTTTCCGCCAGGTGGACTAAATAGTCAGAGAAGAATAAGTTGAGCATCCGCGACATAGTGCAAAAGCGGGCGATGGACAGTCTGTTGTCCAGCCCCCGGCTAAACAATAGACACAGGTTGTCAACGTCTACCTTTAGGAAACCGAGCAAAGGCCGGCCCATCAGTTTGTCATCCCCCAATTGATCTATCCGGGGTAATCTCCCGGCCGGCCTCACCCGATGAAAACCATGGCCGTCGACCAAGGCATCCACGTGTCTGACGTCATTGAAGTCTGTCGGCACTTCTTTCTCCAGAAATAAACATAGACCGCCGAATAATGGTATGCCGCCGGTCGATTTATAAATCAGGTAATTTGTTTTGGGGATTCTTGGGCCCAAATATGTTATTCGTGCGCCGCAATCAGCACATACTTTAACATTCACCTTTTCCATCCGGGCGTATTCTTTTGAGGTGACGGCATCCGCTCTATTCATCCCGCACAGGGCACAGTTGCCATCCTCAAACTCATTGTAATTATTCTCAATAATCTGACTGTGGCCGGCGAATATTTTGGCCGGTTTCTTGGCCCCGGCTGCTTCAAGTTTATCGTTCGCCAGGTCTAGTTTTCCTTGAAATGAATCACAGAAGAAATCCTGCTGACTTAAACGAGCCGACCAGTCTAAGCTTAGGGTCAACCTTCCCTTGAACCTCCGCCTAAACCAGTTTTGAACTTCATTATCTAATTCATCCAATCCTTCAAGAACATGGTTAAGGTGGGGCAGCAACAAGATAAACTTTCCGCCCAGGTCCATGATTCTACAAACAGACAGCAGGTTGAAGCGTTCTTGGACATTTAATATGACTGAACGAATTAATGCTTGAAGAAAAAACGACCCGGCCCGGAATATTTTAGAAGCCCCTCTAATATTTGACTTGCTCGTACTAAAAATATAGTCCTGAATTCCTGATAGGTCTCCAGCCAATAAAATAAATTTCTTTACCTCATCGTCGAAGTGAGGAATCCCACCATTGGATACATGGAACATAAAAAGGGATTGGGCAATACCCGCCGTACTGGTCGAATGATCAAAAAGCGAGACATCCGGCGATGTGTTGCGGGTGGATGACGGCACACACCAGGTATATTTCTCCAATAGGGAGACTAACCCGTCAAAGAAAAGGGCAAACGGCCGATCATGGTCGAATTCATTTAACTCATTACTAAACTTGCGGAAAAGGTCTTGGTACTCTTCGGATTCTCCTTCCGGGTATCCTTTACGTGGAAAGATCGTCTCGTCGGCGGCCCCCAACGGGGCAAGATTGTGGAACCAGCTTCCCGGCGGCGCAAACTGGTGCTCGGCCAACTCTATTGTATCAAAGACAGACGCCAACCGGCTCTTTTTGACCCGGTTTTTAGATTCCGACCGAGGATAATCTATTCGCCCCCTGGTCGAGCTAAGTCGATCGGCAATCATGATTGACATTTCTTCAAGATTATTTTCATTCGGATGGTGATGGGCCGAGGCTATCCTGGTTATCATAGAGCGATAATTTTCCAACTCTTTCGGCAGAGGTAAGTCATTTTCGATAAAATAATACGTATAAAGTGTATGCAAAAATCTGACCTTACCACCTATCACCTCAGTGTATTCACCTTCAAGATGAGTGGAGTAAGGACGGCCTACCCGCTGACAGAATTTACCGATGTCATGCAATAGCGCACTAAGGACCAACAATTTCGATCTTATTTCCAAAGTTCCTCCAAAGATGTATCCGCAGATTTCTCAGATTTACGCAGATAAAATAGGCCCACAAACTAGGCGATCATTGTTTTTTAATTTGCGCGAATCGGCGCAATCTGCGGATTAAATCCCGGCCATTAACCCTGATCGCAGATCGTACTCATCGGCCTCAGGCTAAAATTAAAACTATTCAGCGGCAGGCAGGCCAAAGGTATCGCTGCGATTTTGGCTTATTCGCGGGGTCTGGGCCGGCCGGGAACCGCTTCAAGGATAGAGAACCAACCTTTCGGATCGGAGTACCACCGGCTCACCTCCAGGCCCGCGTCACGAATCATCTTTTCTGCGCCATCTCGACTGAATTTGCGGCAAATCTCCGTCAGAATAGTCTCGTCCTTTTTCAGGGTAACCGAGATGTTCAGGTCTTGAATCTCCACGCACATGTCCCGCCGCGCCCGAAGGTGCATTTCAACCCGTTCCTGGCTTTTATTGAAGAATGCCGCATGATCGAAGCCGGCGGGATTGAAGGCCGCCCGCAACCCCCGATTGACGACCCGTAAAATGTTCTTGTTGAACTCGGCCGTCACGTTCCGGGAATCGTTGTACGCGGCCTCGAGGATTTCCACCGGCTTAACCATGTCCAGTCCGAGGATAAACCGATCCCCCGGATTAAGCATGGCGGCCACATCTTGCAAAAAAGCCAGAGCCTCGCCCTCGTCCAGGTTACCGATGGTACTGCCGAAAAACAGAACCACCTTGGGCCGGTCCGATTGCAGCTTGTGGAGTCCGCAGGTGAAATCAGCCACCATTCCATTAACCCGCATTTCCGGGTACACGGCCGTCAACCGGGCCGCGGATTCCAGCAAGGCGGGGCCACAAACATCCACCGGAACATAACGCACATCAGCCCTCCGCCACGGGCCTAAGGCGTCGAGCAACGGCCGGATTTTCCAGTCGGCCCCGGCGCCCAGTTCGACGAGATCGCCCTGTCGGAACCCCCGCACAATATCCTGGGCATGACCATACAGCAGCCCCAGCTCGGTTCTCGTCGGATAATACTCTGGAAGACCACATATCTCTTCAAACAGCTTTGATCCCCGCGCGTCGTAAAAGTACTTGCTCGGTATATATTTCTGATCGGCCAGGAGACCCTTCGGAACATCCTGCGCCATCGTGTTTACGGCCTGTTCTTCAAACCGGTTTCGGGCATAGGATTCGACTAAGGCAGAAGATGGATACATAACAAATACGTTCCTTTTCTACAGGTCCGGCCATAAAGCCGGTAAGGCCATCGACTTAAGGGGCAGGGCAATCGCATCTTTTTTAAGATGGTCAATTCCACTAAAGCCCCAACGGGGCGCTCTAGGTTAGCCCAGGGCAGCGCCCTGGGTATGGGCGACAACTATACAAAATAACCTATAATGCCCACATAAAATCCTTGGCAATTCAGCACCTCAGCCGTAGCCGGATATCCCATTCAAAGGAGATGACTTTGGGAACCGGCCGACCTCCTGACCATACTGCTGACACGTAACCTGCCGTATTTCCCAGGGCGTTGCCCTGGGCTAACCTAGAGCGCCCCTTCGGGGCTTAATTGGAATGGTCTATTTTTGAAGAAAAAATTTAGTTCGGTTGTCCGTCTCGTAAGTCAAGACATTGACCGTCGCCTCTGACTAACGGCAGGGGACGAAGCGAACGCCCGCCGCGGTTTCCCGAATCATCTCTCCCAACAAGGCCAGCGTCCGGTCGATCTCTTCTTCCGTATTGCCCAGGCCCAGCGAAAATCTAAGCGTACAATGGGCTTCCTCGGCCGATAGTCCCATGGCCAACAAGGCATGGGATGGTTCCGGAGCGCCGGCCCGGCAGGCTGATCCAGACGAGAGAGCCACACCCAGGTGATCCAGGGCCAGCACAACCGATTCACCCCGCATCCCGGGCAAGGTCAGGTTAACGGTGTTCGGGAGCCGTTGCTCCCGCGGCCCGTTGAGTTGGGCGTCTGGAACGATTGTCTTGATTCCCGCCTCCAGCCTGTCCCGCAAAGCCCGGACCCGATCCATGTCGGAGAGCCTTTGACCGGCCAGTTCAGCCGCCTTTCCCAGCCCTACAATACCCGGCACGTTTTCCGTGCCCGCGCGCAGTCCGTGCTCTTGTTTGCCTCCGTGCACCAGTGGATCCAGTCTTACTCCCCGACCAATATATAACGCCCCAACACCCTTGGGTCCGTGGATTTTGTGGCCTGAAAGGGTGAGCAGGTCCACACCCCAGTCCCGAACATCTATGGGAATCTTGCCGACCGCCTGGACCGCGTCCGTGTGGAACAGCACTCCTCGCCTATGGGTCACCTGAACCAGTTCGGCTATGGGCTGCAAGGCTCCGGTCTCATTGTTCGCGGCCATGATACTGACCAGGATGGTGTCGGAACTCAACGCGGCTTCGAGGTCCCGGACGGCGACCACCCCGGCCCGATCCACGGGGAGCGTAGTGATACGAAAACCTTGCGTTTCAAGCCACATGCAAGTAGACAATACGGCGGGGTGCTCTATGGCGGTGGTGATGATATGATTACCAACCTTGCGGAGCGCAAAGGCGGCTCCTTTGACGGCCAGGTTGTCCGCTTCCGAGCCTCCGCCCGTGAACACAATCCGGCGGGCCGTACAATTGAGCAACTGGGCCACTTGCCGCCGGGCCGACTCAACCTTGAACCGGGCTTCATTGCCGGGCGCATGAATGCTGGAGGGGTTGCCGAAACACCGTTCAGCGCATTCGGCCACGGTTTTGGCGACTTCCGGGTCCATAGGCGTGGTCGCATTGTGATCCAGATAGATCCGCCGCTTCGCCCCGGCCATTGGCCATACTTCCGTCACCGGCGTCGGGGACTGAACTATCTCTGAACGACCGTCTATCGCTACGGGTACGGCTTGGTCAAGCTTGACCACCTGGCACAGCAGAGCCTTATAAACGGGGAATCCGGAGATGGGATCGTACCGCTGCAGATCGGTCAGATCGTTGACATTACTGTCTTGCCAGGCCTGCGGCCCGACCGGACCCCCGCCCCCCATGCTCGCGTCAATTACACCCGGCATTATATTATCGGTCACGTACGCCCTGAACCGGACCCGGCCGCGGGGGCTGATCACCTCGACCAGGTCACCGAAGGCGATGTTGCGGTCCCCGGCGTCCCGGGAATTCATGGTCACAGTTGGTTCGGGCTGCTCCTTGACCAGATTGGGCACATTGTGGAATTGGGACCGAAAATCGGTGGTAACCCGAGATCCGGAACTAAACACCAGGGGAAACTGGTGGGTCAGGTCCGGCCGGGCCAGAGGGCCTTCTTTCGGCTCAGTGTACACCGGAAGCGGATCGTAGCCGTGTTCCTCAAGGATGGTTGAAGCGATCTCAAATTTTCCGGTCGGGGTCTCAAAGCCCGGCCGGCCATCGGTCCGCAACCGGCCTTTTTCCCACTTCCTATACTCCATCATCACCGTGGGAACCCGCGCCAAACCGCCCGCGGCCCGGACCTGTTCCAGGGTAAACCCGGCGGGCTTCAGCGCATGCCTCAGCACCGCTTCTTCACTCTGAGGATAGAGATGACCATAACCCAGGCGGTTGGCCAATTCGGCCAGAATGAAAAAGCCATGCCGGGCTTCACCCTCGGGTTCGATGACGCGTTCCCGGATTTTAAAGAGCGGGCCGTAGACCATGTAAGATTCAATTTCATAATATGTCGTCGCCGGCAGGACCAGGTCGGCATAGGCTGCGTCAGCCGTAAGAAACCGATCTATACAGACCAGGAAGTCCAGGCCGGCCAGAGTCTGACGCCAAATATGGGGCTGGGGCCAGGCCGTGATGATGGAGCCGCCTTCGATAATGAGCGACCTGATCGGATAAGGCTTCCCGTGCAACACCGCGTCCGGCAGACAAATGGCGTGTGATTCGCCCCGGTAGGCGCTGTACACGGGGAAACGGCCGCGGCCGAGGGCCTTTCTGACGTCCGGGTTGGGCAGATGCCCCTCCCGATTCATGGGGAACTGGTTCTCCCGCATGGTGAAACAACGACCGCCGGGAACGTCGAGTTGTCCGGCCAGGGCCCAGAGCGTCATAGCGGCCCGAATGGCCTGGACCCCGCTGTCGCTGTATTCCAGTCCGCTGTACATGACCGGAGCAGCTCCCCTGGCCGAGGCCAGGCGTCTGGCCAGCCGCCGGACCGTGCCGGCCGGAACGCCGGTGATCTTCTCCACCACCTCAGGGCGAAAGTGTTGACAATACCTGGCGAAGTCGTCAAAACCGTGGGTCCAGTCCTGAACAAAGTGCTCATCATAGAGTTCTTCTTCGATGAGAACCTGACACATGCCCAGGGCCAGGGCCCCGTCCGTGCCCGGCCTGATGGGAATCCACTCTGCCTCGGCGGCAATGGCGGTCCCGTTACGACGAGGATCAATGACCACGACTTCGGCCCCCCGCTGCCGGGCTTTCATGATCCGGGCAAAGTCCAGAGGCGGGCAATCGGTCGCCGGATTCGCGCCCCAAATGACAATTAGATCGGCGTTCTCCAGGTCCGAGAACATATTGATCAACATGCCGCCCGCGGTGACGTGGGGAGCGATCATGGCAAAAGAGACATAGCACAGGGCGCCCACGCCCAGGGTGTTCGGCGATCCAAAGGGAAAGAGGACGCTCGAAGCGGAAGATACCGCCACCCCTTGAGGCTGGAAAACATCGCACTCGGATTGTTCGAAACTTCCTCTTCCCGTATAAATGGCTGCGGCTTCCGGCCCATGTGTTTCTTTAATGGAGTTGAGCCTGGCCACGATGATGTCAAAAGCCTCGTCCCAGGTAATGCGGGTGAACTCATACCGCCCCTTGGGACCTGTCCTGCGCAAGGGATGACGGAGCCGGTCCGGTGAATAAACTATCTGGGGCGACTGCCGGCCGATCTTGCAGATCATCCCGAGTTCCGAGTCTTCATCCGGCTGGACTTCGCACATCTTCCCTTGAGAATCATAGGTTATTGTGACCCAGCAGCCGGCCGGGCAGATGCCGCACAAGGCCCGGCGCCGTCTTTCGACTCCGGTGTTCTCCGTTGATTTGGCCACAAGAACCTCAACATCAATCGTTGTCAGGCCGGGTAGTCAGGCCCGGTGGCGATGCCTGGCGGTTAGCGTCCGGCCTAGGGCCGCGGCGTTTCACCCGGCCGCCAATCATCAGGGGCATACAAAATGGCATAATGGGAGACACCAATCGGTGATCTCCAATACTCAATAAAGGCCCGCACCTCTTCCTTTGGCTCAATGACGCCGAAGTGGCCCTCTAAGAGAATATCCGCCTGCAAGTCTATAAGTCGGCCTAATGACTCCAGATAGTCTTGTTCATTAGATAGATATTTAGAATGGACCGGTCCGTGTATGTCTTGCCCGAAAAGAATAAGCCGGCCGTCAAGGTTTGTAGTGTAAACGACCGACCCAGGGGAGTGACCCGGACAATGAATGGCCGTCACCGTCCCGTTGCCGATAGCCATGGCCGATTCTCGGCCCTGCAATTTGATATCGATGGCCAACGGTTCGAGGCGGCCACCACACCAGGCGGCGCCGGTCACCCGGTTGTCACCTGATTCGAGATAAACCGCATCCAGCTCATGGGCCACGATTCGGCAGCCGTATTCTTCTCGCACGGCCTGGGCCCCACCGGTATGGTCAATGTGACAGTGAGTCAGCAGGAGGTATTCGAGTTGCGCATTCGGCTCCAGGCATTCGGCGATATTTTCCCGCAATTGTGAATGATTTCGGCCCATTCCGGCGTCAATAAGGGCAGCTTTGTCACCGAAACGGACGAGGTAGATGCCCGCGTCCGCGGGGTCGGTCAGCCCCATTCCGCCCACTTGCCAGAGATTATTCCTGATTTTTATGCTCAATCGGACTCCCTATTGGTTCGGTGCAAAGGCAATCCCGCTCCATTCAGATCACTGGTGGCGTCGTTTGCCTGAGGTCCACATTCAACGCGTGGCTGTATCGCAACTGTTGAAAATGTCGTGACATCCTACATTAACCCCCTTCATATCCTTCATGAGCTCCGATTCCAGCGTATAACCTGAACCCAAAGTGGAGTGAGTATAGCCGATACGTATGGGTTTTACCCTTTCAAAAAGAGTTCTTTCGATGACAAATGTCACATATCTCGCCGTGAAAACCTCATCATCTTCCTTTGGCTCATCCAGAGCCATCACGAGATATGGACCTCTCCACCCGCCTTCGGTCATCAAGACTCTGACGGCCTGGAGTCCTTCGCGTCCTTCCATGAACTTCTTGATATTTTCCGATGCTTCTTCACTTACTTCAAACACGTAGAACTCCTTTCAGTATAGTTGCCGTTCCCTTTCGGCCAATCAACCGGAACTATGCCGCTTAAAAACGGCCCGGTTTGCCACTAACACCGCAATGTCATTGACTTAAGGGTGCGGACAAACGAGCTAATTTTTTTTAAAATAGACCATTCCGATTAAGCCCCAACGGGGCGCTCTAGGT
>JADFXY010000181.1:0-8999 GCA_015233355.1 Deltaproteobacteria bacterium
TAACCCGCCCTCGGCCACCGGAGGTAATGGTCGGAATTGGCGTTCCGACGCCTTTGATCGTTATTCCGGAATTGTCATTGCCCATGAACACAATTGACTCCAGGTACACACCCGCAGCTACTTCGATGGTATCGCCCCGTGAGGCGGCATTAACGGCTGCCTGGATTGAGACGTACTGGGCCGGGACTTGAATAACGCGGGCCTGAGCATCAACCGTCAGGCCGGCCAAGATGCCTAGAGAGAAAAACGACAGAGAAAAATACATCTTTAGAGATTTTGGCATATGTCACCTTTATGTCTTCCTGAATTCAAAGAAATCGTTCACTGCCAAAGTGAGTCTGATATCATTTTTTTTGGATAATTAAAACTTATTTATCAAATGTGGTTGTGTTTACAAGACTTTTTTTGAGGAGATCATATAATGTCAATTAATGTCAATGGCGGCAGCCCTTGGACTCGTGGCGACCGCAGGGGTAGGGCGGTTATCCGTATACAAAATAAGCACAAACCGATATTCGTCCGATCTACCCGTTGACAAAATCCGTGCGGTGGTTATAATCACCTTACGTTATCTAATCATATCGATACTAGGTAATCTTTGGTTTTTCCAGGCACAGTTGGTGGGTGGGCCGGTTTCGGCAACACGGCTAGGGCATAACCATCTCTCGGGCAAATTTTGACATAAATTTGACGGAATTTGCCTTTTGGTTGGTTATAAGCAAATATCGTGCCTGGAAAGCCGAAGTTAAGGTGACGTGGTGGCTGGATATCTTAAAGAAAGGCGGCTTTTTTCCAGGCGGTATTTGAATACTGCTCCGGAGGCCGGATTGATGACCCCAAAAAAGGCGAGGCCGGTTTCCTTAGGCCAGACTAATCATACCTATTTTGCTGAGAGAATCATGGGTTGGCCTATCCGGCCGGATGTCGGTCCGCGGCCTGACTGTGATGCCCCTCAGCGGTCATAACAAGGAGTTTGTATGGGTGACAACGGTTACACGGCCTTCACCGGGGCCAGCAAATACGTACTCGACGGAGAATTATCAAAAATTGTCAATATTTCTATTGCGTTGGAGATGCCTCTGCTGATCAAGGGGGAGCCGGGCACAGGTAAGACCATGCTGGCTCACGCCGTCGCGGAATCGTTGCAGATGCCGATGATCATACTGAACGTCAAATCCAGCATGAAGCTAATCGAGGCCCTTTATCAATACGACACCTTGACCAGATTGAATGACAGCCGCTTTGGTGATTCTCAAAGAGATGTTAGTAATATAGAAGAATACATCAAGATGGGCAAAATCGGACAGGCCTTTGTGGCCGACAGGCGAGTGGTGTTATTGATCGACGAAGTAGACAAGGCCGACACGGATTTTCAAGATGACATGCTCGACGTCCTCGATCAAATGCAGTTTGACATTATTGAGATCGACAAAACCGTCAAAGCCAAAAATCGCCCCGTGATCATTATTACTTCAAATGCCAAGAAAGATTTGTCCGACCCGTTCCTCGGCCGGTGCAACTTTCATCACATCGCTTTCCCAGAAATGGATATGATGCGCCGGATTATCCGGGTCCACTTTCCCGAGCTGGATCAGAACATGATGGAAGCCTGTATCTCCACATTTTACAAGACCAGAGAGATTCCGGGGATTGAAAAAAAACCGGCGACCAGAGAATTAATCAACTGGATTCGAGCCCTGAAAATGGATCCGGATTTTAAGCCCAAAGACCTGGCCCTGGGCAAGGTGCCTTTTCTGGGCGTGTTATTTAAGAAAAGTCCGGATTATGGCCAGGCCCTCCGTCAAGTGCCCCGTCTTCGGGCTTAAACCCGGCCGTCAGCCATTCGGATTTTTGAGAGATTTCCTAAGGGATTGTCATGTTTGTTAATTTTTTCTATATGCTGAAGGAAGCCGGAGTACCCGTCTCCCCGACATCGTTTTTGCGTCTGCAGAAGGCCCTTAACTCAGGACTGGTGACCGGAGTAGATGATCTGTATATCTCGGCCAGGGCTATTTTGGTCAAGAGCGAACGCTACTTTGATATCTATGACCAGATCTTCGCCCATTATTTTCAAGGAGCGGAACTGGCCGACTTCAAAGGGGTCGAACTTGATGAAATGGCCAAAGCCCTGTTGCATGAATGGCTCAATGATCCGCCGTCTCTGGCCAGGGCCTTGGGCGTGGACGAAGAGACTCTGGCCAAAATGACCCCGGAAGAGTTGATCAATTATTTTCTTGAGCGATTAAAAGATCAAACCGAGGAGCATCACGGCGGGCACAAATGGATCGGCACGCGTGGTTTCTCTCCCGTGGGGCATTCGGGAAACCATCCCGGGGGCATGCGGGTCGGCGGCCGGTCCATGAACAAATCCGCCATTAAAGTGGCCATGGAGCGGCGGTATCGTGACTATTCCCAGGACGGACCGCTAACCCAGTCCCAAATGGGTGAGGCCCTGAAGCGATTGCGCCGGATGGTCCCGGAAGGACCCAAAGACCAGGTTAATGTGGACGAAACGATCCGGGCCACATTAAAAAACGCCGGCGAGATCGAAATCATCTTTGACCGCAGCTTGCGGGACCGGCTTAAAGTTATCTTGATGATCGATAATGGCGGCTGGTCAATGGATCCTTACATCGAGATGGTTCAAGTTTTGTTCAACTATGCCCGAGCCCAATTTAAGGACGTGAAGTCATATTTCTTCCACAACACGATTTACGGTCACATCTGGGCCGATGCGTCGCGCCGTATGACTCCGGTCCGGTTAGAGGAATTCGCCGGGAAAGATCCGGAGACCAGACTGGTTGTCGTGGGTGACGCGAGCATGGCCCCCTATGAACTTCGTTCCCCGGACGGTTCTATATATGTCAATGACCGGAGTGGCCGGCCCAGTGAAGAGCGGTTACAGTTCCTGGCCGATACCTTCCGGCATAGTGTTTGGTTGAATCCGGTTCCGGCGAACCAGTGGCCTTATACCTGGACCATTGGGATGATTTCGAGCATCTTCCCCATGTTTGAGCTTACCCTCGACGGTCTCGACCGGGCCGTCTCCCACCTGATGAGCCGCAATTAGCCGACGTCGGCCGGGAATCGATTCCCCGATTCAGCCGAATTCTTCCAGGTCCTTTTAACAGGAGCGTCCAGATGGACTTGACCGGGAAACGCCTTTTGGTCATTGGCGGGGCAGGGTTTATCGGCAGCCATCTGGTTGATCAACTATTGGCCGAAGACGTCGCCGAAATAATCATATATGACAATTTTGTCCGGGGGACCCGGGCCAACCTGGGCCAGGCCCTGGCCGACCCCAGAGTCGGTATTTTCCCACATGGCGGAGATATCCTGCATTCAGATATCCTAACCAGGGCCATGGACGGGATCGACGGCGTATTTCATCTGGCGGCCCTCTGGCTGCTTCAATGCCAGGAATACCCTCGGGCGGCGTTTGATGTCAATATCAAAGGGACCTTCAATGTGATTGAGGCGGCAGTGCATAACCGCGTTTCCCGGGTTGTCTTTTCATCCTCAGCCTCGGTCTACGGAGATGCCCAAGAAGTCCCCATGAATGAAGATCATCCCTATAATAACAAGACGTTTTACGGCGCTACGAAGATCGCCGGCGAGCATCTTTTCGGGTCGCTGGGACATCGCTTCGGCCTGAATTGGGTCGGGCTGAGATATATGAACGTCTACGGCCCCAGACAAGACTACCGGGGGGCCTATGTGGCGGTAATGATGAAGATGCTCGACCGGTTGGACCAGGGTCTGCCGCCCGTGGTCTTTGGGGACGGTTCGCAGGTCTATGATTTCATCCACGTTAAGGACGCGGCCCGGGCCAATATCCTGGCCATGAAAGCCGAGGCGAAGGGCCGATGCTACAATGTGGGACGCGGCATCGGGACGTCCTTAGTTGAGCTGTGTCGGCTCTTGATGGCCATTCACGGGGACTCGGTGGACATTGAATTCCGGCCGGCGGAGGTGAGCTTCGTGACTCAGCGGATCGGCTCAATCGACCGGGCCCAGACTGACCTGGGATTTAACTGGACGATTTCTTTAGATGAGGGAATGCGGGACCTGATTGATTGGCGCCGGCGGGATATTACGGCAACAACAGACGGGATAACTTCACGTTAGGAACGAACCTATGCCCACCGGTAAGAGGATTCCCATCGCTCGGCCTGTTTTCGACCAGGCTGATCTCGAATCAGTGACCTATCCACTGAAATCAGGATGGGTTGCCCAAGGACCGTGGGTGAAGCGGTTTGAACAGGCCGTGGCCTCCTTCTGCGGTACGGAGTTTGCCGTGGCGGTATCCAGTTGCACGGCCGCTCTGCATCTGGGCCTGATCGCCCTGGGAGTGCAAGAGGGAGATGAGGTGGTGGTTCCTTCTTTTACCTATGTGGCCACCGCCAATGCCGTAGAATACTGCCGGGCCAGGCCGATTTTTTGTGATGTGTCTCCGGCTGACTTAACCATGGACTTGGAATTGTTGGAAAAGAGCATTACTCCCCGGACTAAGGTCATAATTCCGGTGTCATTGTTTGGGGTGCCGGTGGACATGTCGGCCGTCAAAGAGGTCTCAGAGCCCCACGGTCTCCTGGTCCTGGAAGATGCCGCTTGCTCATTGGGGGCTTTTTTTAATGGGATTCATACTGGGACCGAGGCCCGCGCTGCGGCCTTCTCCTTTCATCCAAGAAAAATAATTACCACGGGTGAAGGCGGGATGCTCATCACCAATGATATACAGTTGATTGATAAAGTTAGACAATTGCGTGATCACGGGGCTTCACGAAGCGATCTGGAGCGTCACCTTGGCCGGGGCGGATCTTTGCTGCCGGATTTTGACGTGTTGGGTTACAATTACCGGATGACCGACATCCAGGGCGCCTTAGGTGTGAGTCAGATGTCTAAGTTGAATCTTTTTCTGGCCGCGAGACTGGAGGCGGCTATGCGGTATGACACCCTGCTGGCCGACCTCGAATGGGTTATTCCGCTTCATGCGGCTCAGGGAGCCACATCTTCTTATCAGTCATATGTTATTGTAATTTGTCGGAAAGACAAGCGGTGGCCGTCGTTGAAAGAGGTCGATGAATTGAACCTGTTCCGTAATGGATTGATGGTTCAATTGGAAGAGCTGGGAATCTCCACGCGTCAAGGCACCCACGCCGTCCATACCCTGGGCTATTACAAAAACCGGTATGGTTTTCGAGATGAGGATTTTCCCATCTCATTTATGTCGGATCGGTTGAGCCTGGCCCTGCCGTTGTATGACGGAATAACCTTTGATGACCAGGTTTACATAGTAGAATCGCTGGTTAGAGCCGGCGGACCGGGCCGTACCTGGTGAGGTGAAGCAAAGTTATGGGTTATATATGGTGTGTCCAAGGTAACCGCATGGTAATTAGCGGTAAAGTCGGCCCCACCGGCCGGCGCCCGCAACTTGCCCCTTTGATTCGCTTTTGTGCTTGACTAATGAACCTGTTTAACATATGATGCCTCCACATGGTGCGGAGCCACCGCCTTTAGTGCCACTCGGCGCCGACAGATGGGTTTGCATTCTGAGATGTCGCCACCAGGAAAATTTGATCGAACGATCAATGTTCATATAACCGGTATTCTGTTTTCGTGCCATGCCGTGGCCCAGCTAGTTGAATGCGCATGACAATAATGAGCTAAGGAGGTTGATATGGCCAAACAAAAAATCCTATTAAATTATAGCTACTCCAACTATGGCATGAAAGCCTTGGATTTTATTATTCGCACCTTTGCGAGTAACCCGGAAGTGCAGGTGACGATTATGCACACCTATCCACCTTTGCCGGCCTTTGAGGCTGATGTGGGTCCGATGCCGGATAGACTGAAAGCCAGTCTGAATCTGATGTCTCAAGTCATAGTCCAAAATGAAGAAGGGGTTAGAGTAGCCCGGCAGCACCTGATAAGCAACGGCTTTTCAGAGGGCAATGTAGACTACATATTTAAATGCCGTCTCAGAGACGTGGCTGATGAAATAATTGAAACGGCCAATAACGGCAATTTCGACATCGTCGTGATGGCCCCCCGGCCGGCAAAAATCACCGGGCTCTTCAAAAAGAGAGTCTCGACCAAAGTCGCCTCGGTCGTGAAAGACAAAGCGATAATTCTAGTCACCTAGTCTAGGCGAACAAGATTTGGCCGATAGCGCCGTATATTTGTATCGCAATTGACTGACGGCGGATGCGATTCCGTCGCAAGTGTGATGAATGCAGTGTAGTATCTATTCCGGTGTATCTGACCACCGCCATCGAGGAGGTAAGGAATGGCTGATGAAGATAAAATTACTATAGAGACATTTAAGATTATCACCCACGCTGTGGCCCAGTCCGATCGGCTGGATATTATGACCAATCACCTGACTCAGCTACTGGTAGCCGCTTTGCAGATTAAGGGCTGCGCCATATTTGCCCTGAATCCGGAAACAAGCGATCTGGAGATGCTGGCCAACTTTGGGTTAAGCCTGACGTATCTTTTCAAAGGACCGATCAAGGCCGACAAAAGTATCGGCGACGCCTTAAATGGCAAGCCGGTGATTATTCGAGACGCGGAGACGGACCCCCGCCTGCAATATCCCGCAGAAACTAAAAAGGAAGGCATCCGGACGATTGTCTCAATACCCATCACCTTCATGAATGACATTGTCGGTGTTCTCCGGCTGTATCACCATGAGGTATGGGACATCTCCCCTCAAGACATCGACTCCCTGCATCTATTGGCGGCCAACATCGGCCTGGCCATGAGCTACACCCGCCTTCTCAACATCGTCACCACTATTAGTGAAGCCATTGGTGAACTGCCCAAAAGACTGGCCGGCTTTTAATATAAATTGCCGCCGCAAAACCATGATCCGACAGAGGACGCACAGAAACGATGAACTATGTGCGTCCTTTTTTCGCGCCGGGGGTCTTAACCTCATACTTCCTGCTTCTTGCACGCTGTAACCGCTCCGCCGGCCGGATGATTAGAGACTCACTTAACTATTTGTTTCTGCCGATATTAGGTTCGGCATCTCCGTCAATTCGGCGGAAGAACTCGACGACTTGTTCGGGGCGGCGGGTCAACGGCGCCTGGGGAAGGCTTTTGATAAATACCCGGCCATAGTCTTTGGCCACCAGTCTGGTATCCAATACCGCCATTAGCCCCCGGTCCTTAGAGCCCCGGATAAGCCGGCCCAGTCCTTGTTTAAGGGCGATGACAGCCACTGGAACCTGGTATTCAATGAATGGCGACTTCCCTTCTTTGTTCATCATGTTGATCCTGGCCGAGACAACCGGGTCGCCCGGCGGGTCGAATGGCAGTTTGTCGATGATCACGCAACTTAAGGACTCCCCTGGGACATCCACCCCTTGCCAGAAGCTGCTGGTCGCGAATAGGACTGAATGACGGTCTTTCCGGAAGGCGTCGATCAGGGCGGTTTTGGGCCGCTCCCCCTGCATCATCATAGTATAAGGGAGGCGCGAAGCCAAAAGCTCATAAGCTTGGGTCATGTTCCGGTAACTGGTGAATAGAACAAAGGCTCGGCCCGAGCTCATTTGGAGAATACGGGAGATCTCTTCGGCGGCGCTTCGAATGAAATCCGGGTGAGAAGGAGAGGGCATTCTGGCCGGCACATAGAGTATGGCCTGCCGGGCGTAGTCGAAATGGGAATTCACGACCAATTCCAGGGTGGACTCCGTAACTCCCAGGCGAGACTTGACATAATTGAAATCCCCACCGGTAGACAGGGTGGCCGAAGTCAAGACGAATGGTTTTCCTTGGCTAAACAAGCTGTTAGCTAAGAGGTCCCGCACCGTAATGGGCAAGCTTGACAGGAACGTATGCTTGCCCCGGCTCTCGCTGAAGTAGACATAATTGTCGTCAGCATCGTTCATGAGAGACCAGAAATCATTTTTGAGTGAGTTGGTCCGGTCCGGTAATGTCTCAAAATTAGGATCGCTCTTAGCCAGATCAAGGACTAAGTCGCTTAAATCAGACAACCTATCTCTGATTTCCACTGCCTGGTTAATCATGTTGGCACTGGGTGGGTTCTTGGGGATGGGTCGGCGTCCTTCCGCTTGTCCAAAGAGGTCAAAGAAAAATTTGAGAGCCCGGTCCAGGCTGTTCAGCAGATCCGATATCCTGGGGGCAAGCCGGCTCTTGGGTTTGAGGGCGCCTCTGATATCTCCTATCAGGTCGGAAAACCGATAGGTACTAACCGAGACGCCGAAATACTGCCCGGCCGTGTCCTCTAATTCGTGGGCCTCATCAAAAATGGCCGCTTCGTACACGGGGATGACCGCACCAAAACCATTTTCCCGCACGGCCAGGTCAGCGAAGAACAAATGATGGTTGACCACCACCAGGTCGGCTTTGGCCGCCTTTCCCCGGAGTCGGTTAAGAAAGCAATCCTGCACCCTGGGGCACTTTTGTCCCAGACATCGATCCGCCCTGGAGGCGACCTTGGACCAGAGGGGATCATTTTCAGACAGCCAGGTTAATTCCGATCTATCTCCGGTTTTTGTCTTCTGAGACCAATCCCAAATGCGTTCCAACGGTGATTTTTCCTTCGACAACTCTAGACTTGATTGCCCTGCAATTTTAACAAGCTGGTCGAGGCAGAGGTAGTTCTGACGCCCTTTCATCAGCACCGATCTGAAGTCCTTTAGGCCAAGCGACCGAATAAATGGGATATCTTTAAAATAGATTTGTTCCTGCAGGTTCTTGGTTCCGGTGGAGACAACCACTTTCTTCCCGCTTAGGATGGCGGGGACCAGGTAGGCCAGGGTTTTGCCCGTGCCGGTGCCGGCTTCAATGATGGCCAAGCGGATGTCCGAAAGCGCCTGAGCCACCATGTTGGCCATGTCCAATTGTCCTTTGCGAAATTCATATTCCGGCCAGGTTTTGGACAGCAGACCCGACGGGCCGAAAATATCTTTAAGTGGGGTCTGGTTGTTTCCCATGTTATGTTTTTCTTCCGATCAGGTTAGAGTGAT
>JADFXY010000182.1:0-8963 GCA_015233355.1 Deltaproteobacteria bacterium
AGGGCGACGACATCCGGACCATCGACTGGAACGTCACCGCCCGGATGAACCGGCCCTACGTGAAGGTCTTCCGGGAGGAGCGGGAAATGACCGTGATGCTCCTGGTGGATGTTTCTTCTTCGGAGCGGTTCGGCACGGCCAGAACACTGAAGATGGATATGGCCGCAGAAACAGCGGCGATCCTGGCCTACGCCGCCATCCGGAACAATGACAAGGTGGGCCTGATTATTTTTTCCGATACGGTGGAGAAATATATCCCCCCCAAAAAAGGAGTCGGGCACATCTTTAGGGTGATCAAGGAAGTGTTGGATTACCGGCCCACCGGCCGGAGGACCAGCCTGGACGAGGGGCTTAAGTTTTTGATTCGGGTGACCCGGCGTAAGGCCGTCTGCTTTCTTATTTCCGATTTTCTCGACACCGGATTTGAACGCAGTCTGCGCATCGCGGCCAAGAAGCACGACCTGGTCGCCCTGGTTATCTCTGATCCCAAAGAGGCGCGGCTGCCCCCGCTGGGTTATGTCAAGCTGATGGACGCGGAGACAGGCCGATCTGTGACGGTCAACACCTCATCTCCTGATTTCCAGAAGCAATTCCAGGTGGTGGCCGAGAAACGGACGGGCGCCCTGGTCAACCTGTTCCGCCGGGCCGGAGTGGACCATACCTTCCTGCCTACGCCCGTCTCACCCATTGATCCGTTGTTGAAGTTTTTTATAAAGCGGGAAAAGAAGTTTCGCTGAGGGCACAGGGCGCCTTGGCTGATTGGATAAACCTGAGTTCGACGAGTATGCTAAGTGATTATCATCAAGGCCATGATTCAATCCGCAGATTGCGCCGATTTGCGCAGATTAGGGCCAAAATAGATCTGTAGGTATTTTCCATCTGCGTTAATCTGCGAAATCTGCGGATAAATTTTCGTCTTCCAAATTATAAACTTCGTTGACCTCAGGATGGATAAATAAAATTAATCATGATTGTCCAACAAAAACTTATGCATAAATATCCATCTCCCCAGACCCGTCCTGGATTAAAAATCATTTTGGCTTTTCTATGTGTCATGTTTCCGGCTTTTGCCCTATCACTCTCCGCGGCCCCTCTAACAACATCTCAACCCACCAGTCAGCTTACTCCCGCAGTGAGCACTCCGATTCCCCCGCCTGCTCCCATCTCGGATCTGACCGTCAATCTGGCCGGAGACCGGCAGGAGGCCCGGGTGGGGGATGTGGTGGCCGTGACCATTACCGTCAATCCCCCGGCCGAATCGGAGATCATTTGGCCGGCCTGGGACAAATCCTGGCCCGGTGTCCCGGTCGTTCAGGAGGAGCCACCACGGACCGGGCCGGTGGAAGGCCGAACCGTGACCAGCCGCCGGATCCTGGTCCAGGTGAATTCACTGGATACCTTTACCTTGGCTGCGTTGACCATTCAGGCCAAAGACAAACACGGCTCCGTCCATACAGGGGAAAGCAACCCCCTGAGTATCCGGGTTACCTCCATCCTCCCAACTCCCGACCCCAAAGCCACCGCGTCCGGACCACCGGATATCAAACCCATCAAGGATCTGGTGCCCATCACTCGGCCCTGGCGGGACTACTGGCCTTTTTTAGTGGCGGCCCTGGTCCTGGTCGGGATAATCGTCTATGCCTTGTGGTGGAAGAAAAGGCGCCGGAATCAGGCCACCGCAACCGCACCACCTCCGCCGCCGGCTGATCAAACGGCCTTAGCCGCCTTAGAGGAATTGGAGCGGACCACATTTTATGGATTGGACGGGCTGCGAATGTTCTATTACCGGTTATCTATGATTTGTCGGCGATATTTGGAGGACATGTGGCGCTTTCCGGCCGTGGAATTTACTACGGAAGAGATTATTCCGGTGCTGCGGGGATTGACTCTGGGTGAGCCCGGCCAAGAGATGATTCGCCTTTTGACCATGGCCGATCTGGTCAAATTCGCCGATGTTGTTCCCGGCACCGATGAAAAAAACAGTCACCTGGCCCTGGCCCGAGGCTTTATCAAAATCACGGCCGCCCTGGCCGAGGAGGCTCCGCCCGCGCCAATCGTCGCTTCGGCTACCGATGAGGCACCTGCCGGCAAAGATGACGGGGCGGGAGCGCAAAAGGAAGATGAGACCAGACAGGTTGCCGTAGCGCCGAAACAAGAGCAGGGCTGATCATGAAATATGAACCGTGAACAGCAATGTCGTAAAAAAATCTGATCTGTTACCCTCAAAATACCTATTCAGTGCTCTATCTAAAAACCAAGGTTTATGCACAACAGCACCTGATCAAGTCTTGTTACGTTTTTTGCCCGGATACTACCCATGGGCCCATCTCAGTGAAAACGACCGTTTTCTCTGACGCTCTTCATCCCACCTTAAGCCTTATCGGCACTTCGGTGTTGTCTTGCCAAAACTCAATATCTTTAACTTCACCAAATATTTCCGGTCCCGCGGCTACATGGCGGCATTATGGTCTAAAAGCACAAAAGTTTCGACCGGACCTCTGAGCAAGAGTTTGATGGCAAAAATATGGATGGGATAAATCCATATGTTTGGAAATTCGCGGGAGCAGGGTCATTTCTATATATTGCCAAACTCATTTAAATTGCAAACAGTTTACCTCTTGATAGAGGTGTCTGTTGCGTGATGTGACCACAAACGACATATCTATACTTTCCCCCCATTCTATAAAATATATCAAATATTGAATTATTTTCTTGACTGTACAACAACGTATGTTATTCATTAAAAATAATGGTTAAGGTATAACCAATGATGATGTTCTGCAAAAAATTCTGCCACAGAAATGAATCGAATGATCCTTTTTTTCATATCTCGGTCGTATTGTGTTGGATTGAAATGTGGGGGAGAAAACCATGGCGCTGAGGAAATCGATAAGTTTGACGGTAATCGTTTTGGTGCTGATGTTGGCTGTTTTGGGATTGAGCATGGGGAGCCGGTCGTCAAACTGCCCTGCCGATACGTGGAGCGCATTGTGGCTTGGAGGTACGGGAGGAATGGTGAAGCTCCTGGCCTCCGATGGCACCGTCCTTGACGCGATTTCCGGTGTGGGAGAGGTCGATTCCCTGGCGGTGGATAACCTCGGTATGAGAGTCTGGGTCTACCGAAACTACACCCTCGCCTGCCTGGGCTTTGACGGGAAGGTAATATTCAGCGCCACCTTTCCTCCCGCCGCTTCGGCTGCGGCCGAGGATGGCGAGAGAAATCTCACGCTGGCCGTAGACCCCTCGGACGGAGGGATTTAGGCGGGTGTGAGAAACATGCTCTACCGGATGAATTCCCAGGGGTCGATCTTATTCAGCGTCAGCTTAACTCTTCCCATCCGGGGGATCTCCCTCGACGCGACACGGTTCCACATCTGGGTCGCAACCCAAGAATATCTTACATCCTTCGATGAGAGCGGCCAAAAGGTCCTCTCGGTCGATCTTTCGAAGGACTATCCCGTTCGGGACATTTCCTTCGATTCCACATCGGATGCGCTATGGGTTGCATCCAATAAGATGCTCCACCGCTATGCGGGCGGCACGGGAGCGCTTCAGTTCGAGACCTCCTTCGACGGGATCGGAATGGTCTCGGCCGATGGAAGCGGGGGAGTATGGGCGGCTGGAAAGTTTGTTGCAAAGTACCACTTAGAGTCAGGGTACAGAGTGCGGCGCAAGCCTCATGGGTGAAACAGGCTTAGTACTCGTATGGGTATTTTAATAGTAAATGGACAACCTCTCTGTTTGCCGAAACGAAAGGATAAGTTGAAATGGCTAACCCCCGACTTATAACTAAAGCAATTGTTATTTCTGTTTTTATTCTTCTTTTCAGCACTAGTGCTCCGTCGATTGGGCAGAACGTGGCCGGCGTTCCGGAACAAGCCGAAACAAATTCAGATATGAAAGAAAAGTTAAAAATAATAAGGGATTTTGCCGAATCTATTTGTGGGACACATTCTGATGTTAGCGAAAGGGCACGCTACATACTTTCTGGTGAGGGTGAAGTTAGCTTGGTTGGCTTAGTAAAGAGTCTAGTAGGCGCGCAGCTAGGATGTGGATTAGAGTGCATGAAAGAACGCTATGGCGTTTCACAAGAGGGTCTATCAGATATAATCAGATCAGGAAATGATTGTAGAAAGGGCATCGCTGACAAGCTTATAGAAATTGTGTTAAGGGGGAATATACCTACCCCGGCTCCGACAGCCGCAGCCACCCGGCCATCCCGACCCTCCGCAACTCCCAGTCCCACTGAAATTCATAGTCCCACTGTAATTCCCCGGCCCACTTCAGGTCCCGGTAGCTCGGCCCCTGATCTGGGGGAAAACATTCTTACTTTTGTGGGGTCGGACACTTTAGGTGGGAAATTAATACCTCAACTTGCCATACGCTTCCTCGATCAAAAACAAAAGTTCAAAAACGTTAAAGAATGGTCCGACCCTAGTGACAAGGACAAGGTAATCTATGTCATGGGCGAAGCAGAGGACGGCAGAAAGCGACACATAGCTATCTATGCCACAGGTTCCGGTAATGCATTTAATGATGAGCGGGGGCTGGCTGCGAAACATCCTTGCGATATCGGGATGGCCTCACGCCAGGTGACGGAAGAGGAGGCGAACAGGATCATCCGAGCGCATGGACAGTGGGTGGCGGAACGGGGGACAAAGCCGGGGGACGGCGCCGAGCATGTCATCGCCATGGACGGAGTCGCCATAATCGTACATCCCGACAATCCGATCAAAAAGCTCACCGTGGATACTTTGCGCCGGATTTATTCCGGGGAGACAACGGACTGGAGTATGGTTAACCGCGATACCGGCCACACAAAAACAGGTAAAATAAATGTGTTATCTCGAGCTGAACCATCCGGCACAAGGGAATTTTTCATCGAAAAGGTGATGCGCGGAACACAAATTATATGTTCAAGGGAAGAAAAGGTAAAGCGTGACAAACAAAATAAATGTACAGGGGAAAAAAAAGAGAACATCGAGGTAGTGAAGAAGGTTGCCGATGACCCGTATGCCATTGGCTTTGTCAGTGAGAGTTACATCGATTTCAAAACGGTCAAAGCGGTAAATATTAGTAACACCGGCGGATTGGATAAGGCTCTTCCCTGTAGCCGGGATCAGATTCGGTCAGAAGAATACTACCTGAGCCGGCCGCTTTACCTGTACACCTTGAGCAAACCTGAAAGAGAGGATCTGGTCAGGCGGTTCTTGCGATTTACTTTGAGGGAGGAGATACAATCTGAGGTTGTAGATGAGGCGGCTAGGTTTATCTCGATAATTGACACTAATTATGAAATAAAAGAGCCAACGCCGGCGCCCACACGGGTACCCCCGGAGATCCTTTTGCGGATCCATGGTTCGGATACGATCGGCGAGTCTCTGGCGATTCTTTTGGCCAAACGTTTTCTGAAACAAAAAGGAGCCCGAGATGAGGAAGTCGAAGATGATAAATCCACTAAGACGACCGAGGACGGCGCAAAACTCGTGACAGCTCACATCAATGGAAGCCCTAAGACGATTGAAATAAAAGCGAAAAACTCTTCTTTTGGGTTTAGGTCACTGGCCGGCGGCGCATGTGACATCGCCATGTCTTCGGATGCCATATCGACGACAATGAAAAGTTTATTGAGAAAGAGCGGCTTTCCAGAGATGGATGGCCAGGACGCGCAATTCCCCATCGGCTATGACGCTTTGGGAATCGTTGTTAATCGTAATAATTCGGTGGATGCGTTATCCATCAGTGACGTTCGCTCCATATTTACCGGAGGCTTCACCAAGTGGGAGGAAGTAAAAGGAAAGAACGGCCTTATTAGGGTTTATTCACGTAAAACAGGGTCGGGAACACGCCAATTCTTTAGGAAGAGAGTCTTGAACGAAGCAGGTATAAGGGCAGATGCGAAGATTAGAGAGCACAACCAGGAAATAGCCGAGGCCGTTGCGGCCGACCCTTCAGGCATATCTTATCTTCCTTTACCGAAAACCCAAGGGACGAAACCCCTAACAGTAAACAACGGAAAATTGTCCGGATCAAACGAGTCTAATGAGGCGGAAAGAAACCTGTATTCCATGAAACGAACCCTGTATCTGTACATTCCCCCTAGCTCCGCAGGTGGGATGACTAGGGACCAGCGTAACCGTAATAAAGATGCGAAAAAATTCGTACAGATGGCTCAGGATTATGACCAAGGACAAGAAGACGTGAATGATGCTGGATTATTCCACTTGATTTACCCTGATAACGACCCACTGATTGTCGTACACTTTGATTTCAATGATGGCAAACTCGACTCTGAATCGAAGAGTTTAATTAAGAACGCACTGGACACAATAAGAAAGCACCCTGAATGGGGTATCACGCAGGTTTCCGTCACCGGCTTCTCAGACATTATCGGCGACGACCAGGCATGTGTGGATAAGGCCCTCGAGCGCGCCCGATCTGTAAGAGATTTTCTGCGCAGGAGAGGTGTTGTGGTGTCTAGGATACAGAGCGGCGGTAAATTGAATCTGGACGGTAAGTTACCGGGCGCCGACCCAGATTTACTTCGTCAGGACCGGCGAGCAGAGATCTGGGTTGAGCGGTAGGCATGCCATGCCGAAGAGCCTCATGCCGGGTGGCGTTAAAGATTCTGGTAAAATGCGCATAATATAAGAATATAAGCCTGCTAGCACCTTATGTCATCAGCTTCAGTCAACATAACACGGCTTACCCGAATTAGGGGTTTGGCTGGAAAAAGGTACACCTATCAAGTTGTCTAAACGAAAGGATGAGTTGAAATGGCTAATCTAAAATTCATGGCTAAATTGATCATTATTTTTGTTCTTATCTTCCTTTCAAACAATAGCGCTCAGGCAACTGAGCAGAAAGGACGTAATGATACAGAAGAAACTGAGAAAATGTTAAAGACAATAGCAGATTTCGCTGACCGGATTTGTGGAAAATTTTCCGATACCGGAGAAAAAACAGAATACGTGCTTTCTGGTGAAGGAAAAGTTGAACTGAATCGCTTGTTAAAGATGCTGACAGATGCGCATGTAGAAATAAAATCAGAATATCAAAATGAAAAATATCAGGGTGTTCTGCAGAATGAGTTAGCCGAGACTATAAAATCGGGAACTAATTGTAGGAAAGATATCTTTAACAGCCTAAAAGATAAGTTAACCAGCAAGGTGACCTTTCAGTCAGAGCGGATTGTTTGCCAAACTGCTGATGGAAAAGATAGCGCAAAAGAAGTAATTGACAATAGAAATAGTTTCAACGGGGGGAAGATTGATTCAGATGTCATTTTTGTGATACCGGCCGGGTATAAGCGACATTCGTTTGCGAGTAGAATTGATAAGCGCTTCCGTGCAGATGGCGATATCAAATGGAAAAATAATGATAATCCTATGGATGGAACGATTCATATACATCTATGGACTGATGCGGGTGGTTATGCAGAAGGCGCCGTTTCCCAGGTGATCGCGATTAAAGATGACGGTAATATTCATTAAATGGAGAGTGGAACAAACTGGGGGCTGGGATTCAATCATCGCCGATCCGGCGGGAAACGCGCATCGGTTCAGCTACACCTCGGGCGGCCTCATGCTGTCCATGACCGACCCGAATGGCAACACCCACCAGTTCACCTACGACGTTTACGGAAGACTCGTAAACGACGCCAATCCGGCCGGAGGCTCCAAGACGCTCTCCCGCACGGACAAGGCAAACGGTTTCTGTGTAGCCGTTACCACCGGGCTCAATCGGACGACGACCTATTCCATGAGTCAGCTTTCAACCGGAGGAACGGACCGGCTCGTTACCTCTCCGGATGGAACCAAGGTGGATAAGGTCGTTGGGACGGACGGAAGCGAGAAGACGACCTATCCGAACGGCGCGGTCGAGAATCTCCTGAAGGGCCCCGATCCCCGTTTCGGCATGCTGGCGGCGCTGCCCACGAGCGCTACGACCACCACTCCCGGCGGACTCTCGCTTACAACCGGGATGAATCGAACGGTGACGCTGGCCGACGGCAACAATCTCCTCAGCCTCACAACCCAAACCGACACCGTGAGCATAAATGGCAGGAACTCCCGGAAGATCTTCAGCGCCTCAACCGGCACATTCACCACCACGTCTCCGGCCGGAAGACAACGGACCTCCACGATCGATTCTCTGGGGAGGATGACATCCAGCCAGATATCGGGCCTGGCCCCCTACTCGTACGCCTACGATTCGAAAGGCCGGCCGGCGACCCTAACCGCGGGAACGGGGTTGGACGCACGCACCGTGAGCCTGGCCTACAACGGGACGGGCGATCTGGCGACCGTGACCGATCCCCTGGGCGGGACCCTGGGGTTCCAATACGACGCGGCGGGCCGGGTCACATCCAAAACCCTCCCGGATGGAAGCGTCATAGCCTGGCAATATGACAAAAACGGCAACCTGACATCGATCACGCCTCCGGGCCGGCCGCCGCACGTATTCACCTATACGTCCGTGGACCAGGATTCCTCTTACGCGCCTCCTCCGGTCGCCTCCCCCGGTGCCGGGACGCAATATAACTACAACCTAGACGGGCAGCTCACCAAGATCACGCGCCCCGATGGAGCCACCCTCAACTACGGCTATGATTCGGCCGGCCGGCTCTCGACGCTCACCTTCCCGACGGGCAACATCGCTTACGGCTACGATGCGGCTAGCGGAAAACTGAGCCAGGTGACGACGTCGGGCGGGACGGGCCTCTCTCTCACCTACGACGGGTCTCTGCTGACGGGCCGGACCTGGACCGGGGCCGTCTCGGGCCGGGTGGGATACTCTTATGACAACGACTTCCGCGTGAGCGCGATCAGCGTCAACGGCTCCAACTCCATTTCCCGCCAATTTGATGCGGACAGCCTTCTCACGAAGGCGGGAGATTTCAGTCTCACCCGAAGCAGCCAAAACGGGCTCCTCTACTCCGCGGCCATCGGGTCCATGACCGA
>JADFXY010000183.1:0-8920 GCA_015233355.1 Deltaproteobacteria bacterium
ATCACCAAAGAGTACGGAAAAAAAGTGGCTTATCACGACCCATGCTACCTGGGCCGGCATAATGGCATCTATGACGAGCCTCGTGCCGTCTTAAAAAAGATACCAGGTTTAGAATTGATGGAGATGCCTGATGCGCGGGTGGATAGTCTCTGTTGCGGCGGGGGCGGAGGCCGGATTTGGATGGAAACACCAAAGGGGGAGAGATTCTCCGACCTGAGATTAGAACAGGCTATCGGGGTCGGGGCTGAGGTTCTCAGTACATCCTGCCCCTATTGCATTGCCAACTTTGAAGATAGCCGGTTAACTCTGAATGTCGTCGAAACCCTGGAAGTCAAAGATATCACGGAAATTATCGCAGAAGTGATTTAGGTAACCAAAGAAACCTGATGAGGATACGGAAAAGTGGAAAAAGAATCAGTTAAAGGACAGCTTCTAAAAAGTCTCGCAGACACTAATTTTGGAGATGTTATGGTTGTCGGCGGGGGGATCAGCGGTATCCAGGCCTCTCTTGATCTGGCCAATGCAGGTTTCAAGGTTTATCTGGTTGACAAAGCGCCGAGTATCGGGGGCCACATGGCCCAGCTCGACAAGACTTTCCCGACCAATGACTGCTCTATGTGAATTCTCGCACCTAAACTGGTCGAGGTCGGCCGGCATCCCAACATAGAGATCCTGACCTACACTGAAGTTGACAGTGTGGTCGGGGAAGCAGGAAATTTCAAAGTAACGCTGATTAAAAAGCCCAGATACATTATCGAGAGCAGATGCACGGGGTGTACTACCTGCGTGGAATACTGCCCGGTGAAATATCCTGATCAATTCAATCAGGAAATATCGAAGAATAAAGCCGTACACATATATTTTGCCCAGGCCATTCCCCTGGTCGCCTATATCGACGAAAGCTGTCTTTACCTTAAAGACAAAAAATGTCGTATTTGCGAAGCAGTATGTAAAAATAAGGCCATAGACTTAAGTCAAACGCCCGAAAAAGAAGAAGTAAAAGTCGGGGCGATCATTCTGTCTCCTGGATTTGAGCCGTTTGATCCTAAGGTCAGGGCGGAATATCGCTACGGGAAGTTTCAGAACGTGGTGACCAGTATGGACTACGAACGGCTGATGTGCGCCACCGGGCCATACGAGGGTGAGATACTGCGCGCCTCCGACAAGAAGCATCCCCATAAAGTCGCCTGGATTCAATGCGTCGGTTCCAGACGGGTTACGCCGGATGAAAACAGCTATTGTTCAGCTGTATGCTGCACCTATACCCAGAAACAGGTGATTTTGACCAAAGAGCATGACGCAGGGGCCGAGTGCACCATATTCCATAACGATGTTCGGTCCTATGGCAAGGACTTTGAGCGGTACTACGAACGAACGGCGAAACTTCCCGGGACCAGATTTATCAGAAGCTACGCCTCAATAGAAAAAGAGAACCCGGAAACCAAGAATGTCACCATCCGATATGCTACACCCGATGAAGGAGTAAAAGAGGAAGAATTCGATATGGTCGTCTTATCCGTCGGATTGAATCCTCCGGCCGGCTATCGGGAGCTGTCGGCTAAATACGGAATCGAACTAAATTATCATAATTTTTGTAAGATCAATCCCGTCAATCCCATGGAGACCAACCGGCGGGGGATCTTTGTCAGCGGAGGATTCCAGGGTCCCATAGATATTCCCGAATCGGTTTTTAGCGCCAGCGGGGCCGGGGCCCAGTGCGGTGAAATCCTTGACTTCCGGCGGGGGAAGCTGACCAAAGAAAGAATCTATCCGCTGGAAAGGGATGTTTCCCAAGAGAAGCCGAGGATCGGCGTCTTCGTCTGTCATTGTGGGGCCAATATCGGCAGGATAGTCAATGTTCCGGACACAGTTGAATATGCTTTAACCTTACCTAATGTCGTCTACGCTCAGGAACAACTATTTTCATGTGCGACTAATTCCGCCAAACAAATAACCGACATCACAAGGGAAAAAGGGCTCAATCGAGTGGTTATCGCGGCCTGCTCGCCCCGGACCCTGGAGCCGTTATTCCGCGACACCCTGCGGGAGGCGGGAATTAATCAATATTTCTGTGAAATGGCTAATATCAGGGAGCATAACTCCTGGGTCCACTCCAAAGAAAAGGAAGAAGCCACCCAGAAGGCACAGGATATAATCAGGATGTCTGTGGCCCGGGCCTGCCATTTGGAGCCGTTACAGGAATTTGATCTGCCCGTCAACCCGATGGCCCTAGTGGTCGGAGGCGGCCTGGCCGGCATGACCAGCGCCCTGAGCATAGCCCGCCAGGGACATGAGGTTCATCTGGTGGAGAAGGCTACCGACCTGGGGGGGATAGCCCGAAAGATTCATTACACTCTGGAAGGGCTGGATGTTCAAGCATATCTGAGTGACATCATCCGCCAGGTTTATCAGGACCCCTTGATCCATGTCTATACCGACGCGACCATCTTAGAGGCGACCGGTTATGTGGGAAATTTCGTAACCAAGGTAAAATCTGAAAGAGGGATCAATGAGATAAAACACGGCGCAGCCCTCATCGCCATCGGTGCCGACGTATATAAACCCACCGAATATCTTTACGGAGAAGATGATCGGGTTTTGACCCACCTGGAGCTGGAGGAGCAAATCGCCAAAGGAGATGAACGGCTGGTTAACTCCGAGAGCCTGGTCATGATCCAGTGTGTCGGCTGCAGAAATGAAGACAGAAATTACTGCAGCCGGATATGTTGCAGCGAGTCCGTAAAGAACGCCTTGAAACTGAAAGAGATAAAACCCAATATGGATATCTACATTCTCTTTCGGGATATAAGGACATACGGGTTTAAAGAAGATTATTACCGGGAAGCATCAAGTAAAGATGTAAAATTCATTCGGTATGAGCCAGAAGATAAACCTCTGGTGGAAGCGGCTGAAGAGGATGGTCGACAGGTGCTCCGGGTGACCGTGACGGATTATATTTTAGGAAATCAGCTTCAAATAGACGCTGATTTGGTGGCTTTGGCCGCCGCGGTTATTCCCTCTGCCGCCACTAAAGAAGTGGCCGGATTATTCAAGGTGACTTTGAGCCCGGACGGCTTCTTCAAAGAGGCCCATGCCAAATTAAAACCTGTTGAGTTTGCCGCAGACGGCGTTTATCTATGTGGCCTGGCCCACTATCCAAAGCTTATGCCGGAAACGATTAACCAGGCTTACGGAGCGGCCGGCCGGGTCTTAACCCTTCTGTCACACGATACGGTCGTCGCCTCCGGCTCTGTTTGCGAGGTGCAAGAGAGTAAGTGTATGGGGTGTGGAGAATGTATCGCCGCCTGTACCTATCGCGCCATAGAGTTTCGTGAAACAAAACAGGGCAAAAAGGCTGTAGTTAATCCTATCCTCTGTAAAGGGGATGGTCTCTGCAACGCCAAATGCCCGACCGGGGCCATTTCGCTAAAGCACTTTACCGATGAAGAGCTATTCAGCCAAATTGATGCGGCATTTCCTGCGAAAGAGATCCTGCAACCAATGGATGCGGCGGTTGGAGATGCCTAGAAGTATACCAATGAATCGAGCCGGGATTACTGATAAAAGAGGTGAGAACGAATGAGTGCGGGACTTGCATTTAAGCCGAGAATCATAGGCTTTATGTGCCATTGGTGAGCATACGGAGCGGCTGACTTGGCTGGAGTTTCCAGACTACAATATAGAACGGATGTCAGGCTTATTCGCGTCATGTGTTCCGGTAGAATCGACCTGGAATTTGTCCTCCGGGCTTTCTCTAATGGAGCCGACGGCGTGATTATTGGTGGTTGCCGTTTAAATGAATGTAATTATATTACTCATGGAAATTACCATGCCTTAAACATGGTCCTTCTATGCAGAAAGATACTGGCCTACCTGGGGCTGAACCCGGATAGGCTGAAGATCGAATTCATGTCCGCCGGTGAAGGAATCCTTTTTGCCGAAATTATGAATGGGTTTGGCAATAGGGTGAATAAGCTGGGGCCGCTGGGCCAGGGGGAAGGACTAGACCTAGGCGAATTGAAATCCAGACTGGCAGAAATTACCAAGTTAGTCCCGTACATTAAGGTGGTCAAAAAGGAGAAGCTGGCGTCTCGTCTTTATGACCTGGAGGAGTATGACAAGCTTTTCACCACTGAAGAGATAGACAGTCTATTTCGTGACGTGGTCTCCTACCATATTGATCCGGATAAGTGCCAGGCCTGTATGATTTGCCTTAGGAAATGCCCGGTCGAAGCGATTGTCGGCGGGAAGAACCGGATCCATGTAATTGACCAGGACAAGTGCATAAAATGCGGAACTTGCTTTGAAGCTTGCCCCCCCCGCTTTGGGTCGGTCCAGAAGATTTCCGGCGGGCCTGTTCCTCCTCCGATTCCTGAAGAAAAAAGAATCATAGTCAAAAAGAACAAGGAAAAATAATAGAAATAGCTTATCGTAACTCACAATATGCCCTTAAAAAGAAAGGACCATCATGAACGAGAACCCCATCAAAATTAGACTCATGAAGGCTGACGATTTTGACGCCGTGGTCGGGATTGATGAGAAGGTACTCAAGGCTTCGCGGCCGGAGTACTATACCGTGAAGTTTGAAAAGCTTTTCCATTCCACAGATTATTTGCTCGCCTCGCTGGTGGCCGAGGATGAACAGGGAACAGTGGTGGGGTTTGTCATGGGGGAAATATATATAGGTGAGTTTGGTATTTCCAATGAAAAAGCAACCTTGGACACCATCGGCGTTGATCCCTCTTGCCGGCAGAAAGGTATCGGTAATCTGTTGATTAATGAATTTATGGCCCATTTGAAAACACTTGGCGTTAAAAAAATCTTTACCCTGGTCGACTGGAATGATTCGAAGCTGATACATTTTTTTAGCGCGAACCACTTTAGCCCATCTAAAACCATTAACCTGGAACGAAGCCTGTGATGCCGGGGTTGATCTTATAATTAACCTGAGTTCGACGAGTATGCTAACCGATTATCATCAAGGGCCATGATTCAATCCGCAGGTTGCACCGATTTGCGCAGATTAGGGCCAAAATAAATCTGAGACTCTTTTCCATCTGCGTTAATCTGCGCCATCTGCGGATACATTTCTAGTAGTTAATTAGAAAAACCCGCCTAACTCAGGTTAATAATATGTTCTCATTTTATGTTTGACCACGGTCCAATTGTCGCCGGCAAAAGTTGTCAGCCCGCCAATCTTCCTCGTGTCTCCTTCACGAAAAATCCAAATAGTATAACCCGTCGGATAATCCGGAAAACTCGGCGAACTTAGGTTAAAATAGAAATTTTGTTCTCGTAGTTATCCTGACTGGACGTTCTAAGCCTCCTCTGCTCCCCAATGCTGTTGAATTAGAATAATGTTGCTGATATTTAGGTATATTGATCGTCTGAACCTTGATTACGCTGATTAGATGAAAGGCTATGAGTAAAACAGAATACCCACGTTGGGCTGCCGAGTCGGCCGTGGGAGTTCATGTTTAGCCTTGAAGCCGAAAACATCATAGTAAATCAATTAATCAGCGTAATCAAGGTTCAGACAATGGGGCGGATTCCAGCCCCGGCCGCACGCTTAATTCAACAGCATTGCCCCCGCTCCCGCCCATAAAATTTTGATCTACCGGTTTTTTCTTGACAACCCGATGAAGCTTCATTATAGTTACATTATAGCTGCAATATAACTAAACTAAGAATCTTCCAGGCCCTGCAGGACGTTAAGGTGGCTTCGTAACGACATAATTTGACGCACCTTGCCTCTTCACCAAGAAGGTAAGATTAAACATGCCCAAAACGGACAACAGCACCTCCGTCGAAGAAGAGACCATCCAGCCGCACGGCGCCCTGGTCCAGTTCGTCGTCTATGGCGAAGAAATGCTGGAAAAAGAGGTTAAACTAAGTTGCAATAGTGGGCGTGTTTATTTGCCGCCCGATTGGGTCGGAAAACACGTCAAAATCATCCGAATCGACTAGACGGGATCTTCGCCATCAGGGAAGCCGAAGAGATCAACTGGTCTTGAAATCGACATTCCTTGATCATGAGGGAGGACATTGTGATTACGGCAGGAATAGATGCCGGCTCGAAAACCATCAAGGCCGTTGTGGTCAAAGACGGCCGGATCATCGGCCAGGCCAAGGGTGACGCCGGATACGATGTTAAGCCCTCCGCCGAAGCAGTGTGGCAGGAAGCCCTAAAGGCCGCGGGGATCAAAGCTTCAGATATTTCAAAAGTCGTGGCCACCGGAGCCGGCCGGGATGAAGCGCCCTATGTCCAGGCCAAAATCACCGAAGTGAGCGCAGCGGCCAAAGGCGCCGTGGCCCTGAATCCAGCCATTCGGACGGTTATCGATGTCGGCGCGGAAGAAGGCCGGGCGATTAAAATCAGTGCCGCCGGCAAGGTGGTCGACTTCGCCATTAACGATAAATGCGCCGCCGGAGCCGGAGCTTTCATCGAGGCCATGGCCCGCGCCCTGGAAGTCAAACTCGAAGAACTTGGTCCCCTGTCGCTCCAATCCACCAAAATGGTCAATATGAATGCCCAGTGCGCCGTATTCGCCGAGAGCGAGTTGGTCACGCTGGTTCACGCCAAAACGGCCAAGCCCGACATGGCCAAGGCCATCCACAATGCCGTTTCCGACCGGATCACGTCCCTGGTCCGGCGGATCGGCCTGGAAACTCCAGTCATGCTGATTGGCGGTTTGGCCAGGAATATCGGCTTCTACACCAGCCTGAAGAACATGCTGGAAACCGACATCCTGGTTCCCGAAGATCCGGATATTGTCGGAGCCTTCGGCGCCGCTTTGGTTGCCGCGCAATAATGATAGAAGGAGAGTTGAAATGGCTGAAGAATTCTGGAGATGGAAGGAATCCCGCTGGACCAATCCGGACATTGACTGGAAAGCCGGTAAGATCATCACGGGCGGCGTGGATGTCGGCTCGGTCAGCTCCCAGGCCGTGATCATGGTCGACGGTCAACTCTATGCCTATGGCAACACCAGAACCGGTTCCGACAGTCCCAACAGCGCCATGAACGCCATGAACATGGCCATGGAAGAAACAGGGGTGACCTACACAGACCTGCAGTACACCGTGGGAACGGGTTACGGCCGGGTTAATGTCCCCTTTGGGCAACGGGCCATCACCGAAATCGCCTGCCATGCTCTGGGGGCCAACTTCATGCATGGTCCCAGCGTTCGCACGGTTCTGGACATGGGCGGACAGGATTGTAAGGCCATCCATTGCGACGAAAAGGGCAAGGTGACCAATTTCTTGATGAACGACAAATGCGCGGCCGGGACCGGTCGCGGAATGGAAGTATTTGCCGACCTGTTGAACGTATCCATTAACGACATGGGCGAGTTATCACTCCAGGTGGCTGAGGAGCCCCAGCCGGTTTCCTCCACCTGCGTCGTGTTCGCCAAATCTGAGGCTTCCGGCCTTCTGCGCTCCGGCTGGCCCAAAGAGAAGGTTCTGGCCGCGTACAGCTCGGCCATGGCCCATCGGGTCGTCTCTTTGCTAAAAAGAATCGGCGTTGAGAAAGAACTCGCCATTACCGGAGGTATCGCCAAGAACATCGGCGTAGTTTCCCGAATCGAGAAGGAACTGGGGATCAAGGCGCTCAAACCGACCAGGGATACGCAGATTGCCGGTGCCCTGGGCGCGGCCCTGTTCGCTGAAGCTCTGTTCAAAAAATCCGGCAAATAAAGGGGGAGCCATACTGGTCAATTATGGATACAAGGACGGTTCCGGTGAATATTTCATCACCATAACTGGTCATTATATGATACGGCGAAATCTTGTTTCATTTTGGGATAATTCACTTAAAATCTTGGGGCTGTGTAGTCCCTTCGTCTTACCGCGTCCGACGCGGCCGGTTTTTGTTGAATTTAAAAGGAGGAATGCCCCATGTACAGCGTAGCCTATGAAAACGATAAGATGATCATTTCCTTTAATAAAGATCTCGCCGAAAGCGACGCGCTCGCAAAGTTTCTCGGTCATATCAATCTGCAGTCCATCCTTAAGAAAAGCAAGTATGCCGATTCAAAGGAAAAGATGAAGATTCAAAGCCGGCTAAGGGATTTCCCCACCGGTATGGCTTTACTGCGGGATTCCGGTCTAAACAAAGGGGCCGCATTCACAGAAAAAGAACGGGACGCCTTAGGGCTTCGCGGGCTCTTGCCGCCTCATATCCATTCCATGGATGATCAGCTCTTGCGGGTTCTTACCAATGTGAGAAAGCTACCCACCGACCTCGACAAGTACATCTTTCTGAGTGGTCTCCAGGCGCGGAATAAGACCTTGTATTACCGGGTTCTCCTGGAAAATATAGAGGAACTCATGCCGATTGTTTACACCCCGACGGTCGGAAAGGCCTGCCTGGAGTACAGCAATATTTTCCGCAGACCCCAAGGCTTGTTCATTACAGCCAATGATAAAGGCCGGATCGCTGACCTCCTCATGAACTGGACCTATAAGGACATTCGGATCATCGTTGTGACTGACGGTGAGAGAATCTTGGGCCTGGGCGACCTGGGCGCCAGCGGCATGGGTATTCCAATCGGGAAGCTGGCCCTGTATACCGCCTGTGCCGGTATTCATCCGGCGACCGGTCTTCCCGTGACCATTGACGTAGGCACGGAAAACGAAGAGTTACTGAGCAATCCTCTTTACATCGGCTTAAAACAGCGGCGCCTTCGAGGACAAGACTACGATGAGTTAATTGAAGAGTTCATTGTGGCGGTGCAGCAAATATTTCCCGGGGCCCTGATCCAATTTGAAGATTTTGGGAATCACAATGCATTTCGCCTGTTGCGAAAGTATCGCCATCAGGTTTGCACCTTCAATGATGACATCCAGGGGACAGCCGCAACGACCCTGGCTTGCCTATACTCGGCCCTGCGCATTGCCGGAGGAGAGCTGAAGGATC
>JADFXY010000184.1:0-8920 GCA_015233355.1 Deltaproteobacteria bacterium
CACCTATAGTTCCGGCGGGTCGGCCGTCCCAGCCCCGTCACGCCGATAGGCATTTTCATGGTTACGCCCGCCACGTAGGATGACGGACGCAATGATTCTGAAGACTCGCCATCCATCGCGTTATCTGATTATTTTACCCAGCCGGTCCCACCGCACCCCAAATTTATCGCTATTCCAGGACCAATAGATGAGAAATGCCTTTCCTTTGACGTCCTTAAGCTCAACCCCTCCCCAAAAACGGCTATCGTAGCTATGATCACGATTGTCACCCATGACAAAAACCTGGCCTTTGGGTACGGTGATGGGGCCCATGTTATCACGGTGTTCCTGAGGCCCGGAGGTAAAGACCTGCGGGTCGGTGCGCTGGGCATGGGGGTCGGATACCTCTATCCCGTTCACGAGCACCTTTTTGTCTTTTAACTGAACAGTATCTCCTTCAACTGCCACCACCCGTTTGATGAAATCCTTGTCCCGGTCCATCGGGAAGACAAAAACGATGACATCCCCCGGTTTAGGATTACTGATTGGAATGAGGTTTTGACCGGTGAATGGTATCTTGATCCCGTAGATGAACTTATTAACCAGGATATGATCTCCCTCAACCAAAGTTTCACGCATGGAGGCGGAGGGGATCTTAAAGGCCTGAACAAAAAAAGTCCTAATAAACAGGGCCAAAACCAAGGCGATGGCGATGGCTTCGGCGTATTCCCGGATAATTCCCTTTTTCTTAATGTCTGTTTTGGCAAGGTCAATCATGGCAGTCTGCAATTCATTACTCCTTACAAGAATATCTTGGGCTTGATCCCAGTTGGGGGTTACGGGTCTCTGGGTTACGGGTCTAGGGGTTACGGGTCTAGGGTTGGCGGTTACGGATTTTGAAGTGTCGGCAAGCCCGGATGGAATGAATCAGCAAACTCGAGCCAAATAACAAATCCCCGGCAAAAATAACGGGCGCCAATCCAATTTACTATAGCATTTTTCCATCTCGGTGTAAAGACTTTAGTCCGCGTGTCTTCCCGCTCCTCATGCCCGATTGACCTTTCGATACATCAATCGCAGGCGAATTACAGGATCTTTTTTCTGATGAAAAAAAGTCTAAGATCAATTTTCCGGTTTTTCAATCTTGACCCCAATCAGATTCACCAGTCCGGCCACAATGTCTTTGACCCGGCCGGACTGCCGGCTCATCTGCTCCGAAGCCGGAGAATACCCCAAAGCGGATGAGTGAACGACCGTGGCTCCAGACTTACATCGGGAGACCACCGTCATATTAGATCAGGATATAATTCGGGATATAATTTCTTAATACAATCAGGGCAGATACCGTGAGTAAACTGAGCATCGCTATGTCGTGAAATATATGATTCTATAATGTTCCAGTAACCTTGATCATCTCTGATCTTTTTACAGGAAGAACAAATTGGCAATAATCCGCTCAGGGTTTTGACTTCGGCCAGGGCTTGGGTAAGTTCCTTGATAAGATTTTGACGTTCTTGTTCGGCTCGTTTCCGCTCTGTGATGTCCAAAAAAGTTATTACTGCGCCGACTATTTCTCTGTCCCGCCAAATCGGGTAAGACCAATATTCTACAGGGAAACTACTTCCGTCTTTGTGCCAAAAAACTTCATCATGAATATTCGCCCGTGTCCCATCTTGCAAAGTCTGAAAATTCGGACAATCCTCCATCGGGTATGATGTTCCATCAAGATGGGTATGGTGGAAAAGGTCATGGAGGTTTTTTCCAATGAGGTCAGATTCGGCCTCATATCCTAACATCTTTAGACAAGCAGGATTACAGAAGGTACATATCCCATTGATATCAAGTCCACAAATGGCTTCGGCGGTTGAACTGAGTAAAAGATTTATTTGTAGCTCTCGCTCACGAATTTCTTCTTCGGCTCGTTTGCGATCCGTTATGTCGATAAAAACCCCGACCAGTCCGGCCACCGTCTCGTCCTCTTTTGTAAAAACAGCCTTGTGGACGATAACATCGTGCCTCCGGCCATCGGCATACAAGATAACTGACTCGTATGCTTGTGTCTTTAATTGGTGAAACAACTCTAAATCCATTCTATGATGGTGGTCCCCCAGGTCTTTAGGATGGACATCATAAACAGATTTTCCGATTATCCCCTCTTTACTTACCCCGAGGCATTTTTCAAACTCTTTGTTGCAGCCAAGATAAAAACCATTAATATCTTTATAAAAAATTGGAGCCGGGACAGTATCCATCAGTGTCTGAGAAAAACTTAAATGCGCCCGCAAAGCATCTTCCACATGCTTCCGTTCAGCAATTTCAATACCGAGCATTTCATTCCTGTCCCTCAATTCTCTATCTAACCGTTTATGAACAGTTATTTCCCGAATTAACTGTTCATGTTGAGCTTGATATTTCCGCATGCCGAAATAGGCCGCGGTCGAGGCGACTGTGGTCGTGAAAACAACCGTTATGATATTTGACTGTAAAAGAGATATATCTGGATGAATTAACAATTTTAACAATTGATAAACGGTCATGCCGATTAGGGTCGTCAAGGCCACCCAAAAAATAGAGGCGCCCAGACTGACGCGGCGACGGCCGGTCATTTCATCTGGTTGGTCATCTTCGGTCTTTTCACTGTGCCGCATTATCAACCTCAATGATATATCGACTGACGATCGTAACTTAGCAAAAAAGCTGATCCCGTGCCCGGTGGAAACTGAATCATGAATATTTTTCTCATCGTTAGCGCAGCCCGACCGGGAAATTATTACAGATTACCGCCACCTTTTCTTTCGTTTATACCGCTGGTAACCCTTAACCGACATTTCCGATTTCAGGCCTAGGTAAAACTCACGCACGTCTTCGTTGGTCACCAGGTCCGGTGGGGTTCCGGCCAGCACAAATCGGCCGTTTTCCAGGATCAGTCCGTAGTCGGCGACGTTCAAGGCCATCCTGGCATTTTGCTCCACCAGCACGATGGTCACACCCTGCTGTTTGATTGTCTGGATAATAGAAAATATCTCTTTAACCAAAACCGGTGACAATCCAAGGGAAGGCTCATCCAAAAATAACAACTTGGGCCGACTCATCAAAGCCCGGCCAATGGCCAGCATCTGTTGCTCGCCGCCGGACAGCGTTCCGGCCGGTTGTTTTGATCTGATTCTAAGTAACGGAAAATAATCATATATACTCTCAATGTCGGCCCTGACGCCAATCCTGTCCCGCCTGATATAGGCGCCCAGGAACAAATTTTCAGACACGGTCAATTCCTTGAACACCTCTCGGCCTTCCGGAACGTAGGCCACCCCCATCCGGACAATGTCTTCAGTCTCCCGCCCATCTATTCTTTTGCCCATAAACTCAATGGTCCCTTTATCCGGCTGGTCATCGAGGAGACCCATGACCGTCTTGAGAACGGTCGTTTTCCCGGCCCCATTCGGCCCCAAGATGGCCGTAATTGTACCAGGTTGAATAGATAGCGAAATACCGCGCAAGGCGTAAATCGACCCATAGATGGTCTCGATATTCTTAATCTCCAGCATCGGCTTCGTCCCGCCCCAGATAGGCCCGCAGCACCTCGGGGTGATTCTGCACTTCCTCCGGTGGCCCCTCGGCGATGACTTGTCCATAATTCAAAGCCAGGATGCGCTCGGAAATATCCATAACCAGTTTCATGTCATGCTCAATGACCAGGATAGTCACCCCCAGGTCCTCCTGAATATCCTTAAGCCGGATCATCAGATCTTGCTTTTCTTCAGAATTCATTCCGGCCGACGGCTCATCGAGCAGAAGCAGCTCCGGTTCCATGGCCAGGGCCCGGCCCAGTTCCACTATCTTTTGCCGGCCGTAAGGCAAGCCCCCCACGAGTTGATCCCGGGCTGATTGGAGATCCAAGAAATCAATGATCTCCTCCACCTTGGCCCGGTTGGTGATTTCCTCCCGAGCCACCTTCGATCGTCTGCCCCAAAGAGCCATTCCGGACAGGAATCCGGTTTTCATCTTAAGGTGGCGTCCCAGCATAAGGTTATCCATGGTGGTCATATGGGAAAACAGCTCGATGTTTTGGAAGGTCCTGGCAATCCCTCGACCAGCCGTCAGATGTGGCTTCAATCCGGTGATGTCTCTAGTCTTAAACGAAATTGAGCCTTTATTAGGCCGATAAATCCCGGAAATACAATTGAACAAGGTCGTTTTGCCGGCTCCATTCGGCCCAATAATGCTGTAAATGGTCCCCCGGGCCACGGAGAGATTAACCTCATGCAGGGCCAACAAGCCACCAAAAACAATCGACAGGTCTTCCACTTCCAAAAACGGCATGGTTAGACTTTCTTAACATAATGCCTGGTCAATAATCCGCTAGGCCGAAAGCACAATATCAACACGATAATCAGAAACGCCACCACTGACTTGAATTCCAACGAAACCAGGCCGCCAAACAAATTTTCAATCACCCCCAGGAGGTATCCGCCCAGAGCAGCCCCTAAAAGCGACGTCATGCCGCCCAGCACGGCCGAGGCGAAGCCCTTGAGCATAGGGTCTGTCATCAGGTTCGGATCCAGCGTCACCACCGGCGCCAAAAACATGGCGGCCAACGCCCCCACCACCGAACTGATCGCCCAGGTCAGATTCAGAATCCGTTTGGTCCGGATGCCCATCAATCTGGCCGCCTGATGATTCTGCTGCGTCGCCTTCATGGACAAACCCACCTTGGTATACTTAAAAAAAATCCACAGGCTCAACATCGCGGCCAGAGCCACGCCCATGGTCCATATATTTAGATAACTGATGATCATCCCGGAGACCTCAATCACATCCGTATCAGAAACGGGAAATGAGAAATTCTTCTGGTCAGCCCCCCACTTCCAACCGGCCAGCCCGTACAATATCATTTCAAATCCCAGCGTGATCAAAATCAGCCCCAGCAGGTTCGGATTTTTAGCCCGTCTGAGGAAACAGAATTCCAAGAACATGCCCAGGGCGGCCGCGAAAATCAGGGCCAAGGCAAATGAAGCCCAAAAGGGAAGCCGGTAAGTGTCGAGCATGGAATAAGCCGCAAAAGCAGATAGCATGGCCATTTCACCTTGGGCAAAATTAAGCACTTCCGAGGTCTTATAAATAATGACCATAGCCAGGGCGATCAAGGCATAGACGCTGCCCACGGCCAGACCACTGACAATCAATTGACCAGTCATATCACTTGTCCCCCCGGATGTAGCCGGCATCCCCTGACCGCCGGGCCGGTGACGATCAAAACGGCCAGGTTTTCCAATAGGTTTTGGCCCGAATCCAGAACCCGTACAAGCCCGATGGTTCAAACACCACGATCAAGACCAGGATCAAGCCGAAAACGATATTGGCGACATTGGGTAGGCCGCTGACGGAGAACCATTTCTCGGACATGGTCATTAATAACCCGCCCAGGTAGGGCAAATCTTGAATGGCGCTCAATTTCAGATTGAGGAACGACATGAACACCCCGCCCATAATCGAGCCAAGAATGGAGCCCACGCCGCCCACCACGACCATGGCCAAAAAGGTAATGGACAACATCAAATTAAAGGAATTAGGATTGATGAATCCCACCAAAAATACCATTAAGCCACCAGCGATTCCGGTGTAGCCGGCCGAGATGGCAAAGGCCAGTGTCTTGTATAAAGTCAGATTGATTCCAATCGTTTCTGCCGCCACGTCACTATCCCGAATGGCAATGAAGGCTCGACCCACCCTGGTTTTGATCAGATTGCGGGCCCCGATGGTCATGATCACGGTGATGGTCATGACCAGGTAATAGAGATGACGGTCAGTCTTTAACAAAGAGCCGAACAGGATAAGCTCCGGCGCCTGAAGGCCCATATGCCCGCCAAAAAACTTCAACCGGCCCAGAAGTTGAGTCACCGTCAAGCCAAATCCCAAAGTGGCGATGGCCAGATATGGTCCCTCCAACCGTAAAGCCGGCAAACCCAGGACAAACCCAAATGCCGCCGCGATTAACCCGCTCAATGGCAAAGCCAAGATGAACGGCAAGCCGGCTTTGGTCATTAACAGCGTCGTGCCATAAGCTCCAATGGCGAAGAACCCGGCATGTCCCAGGGAGACCTGTCCGGTGTAACCAACCAGGATATTCAAACCTATCGCTACCAACACATTAACGGCCATGTAATTAAACATATAACTATAATAATTACCTACACAAAAAGGCAAGCCGGCCAGGGCCGCCAGGAGCACCAAAAACCAAAATTTTATCACACCGGACGGCAACAACTGAATATCTTCATAATAGTCCCGCTTCATGTCCATGGTTGTTGATCCTTGTCGTCCGCTGCCGAATCCGACAATTAACCTGAGTTCGACGAGTATGCTATCTGGTACTTAATTAAAAAAACTCGTCGAACTTAGGTTAAAGATGCTCTTTGGTTTCGGACTAGCCCTTTTTCTTTTCCGATTCCAAAGTCAACCGAGCCGCTGATTTCTCAAAATAGACTTCATGTTCCTCAAAGTTAACCGGTGTTGGCCGGAGCATGTTCAATTTCATGATCAAAAAATTCATTTTCTTAATCTGTTTGTACCTGGACTTCTCGTCGGTCATGGCCTCCAGCAGGTCTTCGGCGCGACGGATCTCCTTTCTTAATTCCACTTCCGGGGGCAGACACGAGGCATTCTTCAAAATTTTATAAGCCATGCGCAGGTCTTCAGGCACATTACTGTCGTCCTCCAGCTCCAACGGCTGTCCCATCCCGGGCACATCATCGAACTCGCCCCGGTCAATGGCGTCCTTGATCTGCTTCTCAGCTAATTTCTGGAAAATATCCATCCAGCAATCCTCCCTCGTCTCCCGGCATGGGGTGATACAGTTCGTTATCCACAAACAGTTTAACCACGTTTCCATCCAATCGATTGCAGGTCACTTCATCTTCGAGAATCCTGACAGCCACATCGACCGGGATTATTTTTTTATAGGGCCGGTCTTTAGCCGTCAGGGCGTCAAAAATATCGGCCACGGCCAGAAGGCGCGATTGCAGAGGGATTTGGTCGCCCCTTAGTCCTTCCGGATATCCCGTACCATTCAACATCTCATGATGGCCGGCCGCGTACAGGGGGACATTCTTGAGATGCCGGGTGAAGGGGATGTTGCTCAGAATTTTCTTGGTGTAAACCACGTGAGATTGAATCTCCCGGTATTCTTCTTTAGTCAGGTTGCCTTTGGAGACCGACAGACATTCACATTCATGGGGATAAAGATAAGGCATTTTGTGGCCTCGTTCGTCTAAATAATCCATCTGCCCCAAGGCGTCCAGGGCGGCCTTGTCTTCTTCACTAAAAAAGCCCGGCATATTCACCCTGGTTACCAGGTCTAGGTACCTGCTGAAGGTGTTGTTAATGTCTGTCACGCGTTTTTCCAACATGTCCTTCGTCTGGGCCGGGGATGCAGTTAAACCGGAGTTAAGCACCTCTTGATACAAGGCGTTAATCTCGGACAGCCGGATATAATCCAGGCGGTGCCTGATGGCCATCATACAATTATCGCTTAGTTTATTGGCCTTTTCCAGAACTTTTTCCCGGACTCCGATCTTGCCCACGTCATGCAGCCAGGCGGCGTAAATGATTTCTTCCATTTCCCCGGGACTAAACTGCACCCCGGCCCAACATCCCGTATCTGTCGCGTTAATCTGGTCGACCATCCGGCGGACATAGACGGTTACCCGTTTGGAATGACCGGCCGTATGCGGACTCCGGGCATTGATGGCTGAAGCCGAGTATCGGACGAGGGAGTCGAACAGATTTTTTATATTGTTAATCAACAGGGCATTTCGGATAGCCACGGCCGCCTGAGAGCACAATGACGAGACCAACTCCACCAATTCCGGCGAGAATGAGGTGATCCGGCCATCTTGGTTAAGGGCGTTGATCAGTTGAAGGACTCCGATAATATCATTTTCATGGTCCCGCATGGGCAGAACCAACATGGATTTGCTCCGATAGTGGTTCCGTTGGTCGAAATCCCGGTTAAAATTAAATTCCAAATCAGAGCTAAGCCTGTAAACATCTTCAATATTTAGCACTTCACCGGTAACGGCGACGTACCCGGCGATACTTTTTTTATCAAGATTTAGGGGAAAAGGCTTAAACGACATGGGCTGACCGCCGGGTCCACGCTCAAGGGCGTCATTCTGGGCTACTTCAAAATAAAGCAAATTATCTCTCTTAATATACAGACTGCCGGCATCTGCTCGAGTAAACCCACGGACCTCTGCTAGAATGACCTCAAGCAACTTAGACAATTCGGTTTTGACGGACAAGGCGATACCGATGCGGTTAAGTCTGGCTATTTGTGCCTTTAGCTCCAGGATCTGAGTTTCCCTATCGAACCATCTGGGCATAGTCATGGCCTTATTAATCTCGGGAGGCAGCCCGGTAAACAGGTGGCCGCCCATTTTAGATCGATGTACCGGCAGCGTGTTACTCTACCATCATTATAGGAATTGGCTGTATCCCCGGATAGAGACACAATGGTGGTTAGCGCCGGCCGGAGTCGATTACTCCTTGCAGATATTCCAATAACCCCTCAGACGAATGAAATAGCCGATCACACGAACATTCAATCATGGCATTTACGATGGACTCGGCAGATTCACCGGCTCGACGGAAATCCGTTCTAAGACCGAGGATCAATTGTAAGTCACTATGCCTCCTGGCGTAAAAATATCCAACTTCCCAGGCCGTACCGTCATCTACCTGAGTACCGTCGAGCCAGGCAATTAAGATGTCGGTATCATCAAGGTCTGTCTTGCACAATTTAAATATTTCAAATTTTGCCCGATTTCCCAATAAAAGGGCTGTCTCGCGATCAATCAATTCGTAGGGCCAGATCACCTCAACCGGTTTACCGCTGGGATCGGCGAGCCCCCCAATCCGCCCTTTTAATTTCAGCAGCCAGTCT
>JADFXY010000185.1:0-8906 GCA_015233355.1 Deltaproteobacteria bacterium
AATTAGACCGGGGTCTGGCCTCTCCGGGTGCAGTTCGCGTTCTCGGCCGGGAAGATGTCGTCTTACGGGAGGATGTGTCTGAAGCCGGTTTATATCTTGACGCCACGGCCGGTCGTCTGTCTGATCCGTGGTCAGCCTGGGGTCTATCGGCTCCGGGGCGTTGGTTATATCTCCCCGAACCGGACTGGGGTCTATCCGCTCCGGAACCGGACTGGGGCCAAGTGCGGTCGGAATTGGACCGGGGTCTGACCTCGCCGGGTGCAGTTCGCGTTCTCGGCCGGGAAGATGTCGTCTCACGGTTCCATGGGTCTGGACGTTGGTTATATCTCGCCGCCGCGGCCTGGGTTGGGGATGTCGGCTGAGATGGTCGATTCTTGGCGGGGATGTGAGACGATGGAGCCGGTTTCGGCCTTCCCGGACTGGTCCTTATGGGGGTCTTCTCCGGTTGTCTCTCTGTCTGCTGATTGGATTTGATATAATTCCGGCGCATTTTCTTCCAGACGGGCCAGTAAGTTATCCATCTGACGCTGGCCCTCGGTCTTTTTATCCAGGGTTAAAGGCAAGGTTATCTGCCGGTCATCCGTGGCTGAGGACATGGCCTCAATTTCCTTAAGACTCGGCAAATCTTTAAGATCACTAAGTTCAAATACTTCTAAAAACCTTCTGGTCGTCCCATAGATCATCGGCCGGCCGGGAAGGTCTTTCCGGCCCACGATTTTGACCAGGCCGCGTTCCATCAGGGTCCGAATAATACCTCCCGATTCTACTCCCCGAACCTGGTCTACTTCAATTCTCAACACCGGCTGCTTGTAGGCGATAACAGCCAGGGCCTCCAGAGCCGCCCGGCTCATCCGAACCGGAGCCGCCGCCTTCATTTTACTGATATAGCCTTTGAACCCAGGGCGGGTGCGGAACTGATAGCCTCCCGCCACTTCTCTCAAGTGAAAACTCCGGTCCAGCCTATCGAAGTCTGCGGCCAATTCCGCCAACGCCTGCATTATCTCGGCTCTGTTGGCGTGGCCCAATGTTTTCTGGATATCTTCCGGGGTTACGGGCACATCCGAGGCAAAAACCAGACTTTCCACGATTAGTTTGAGGTCGTCTTCAGACATTTATGTGATCAGCCCTCATCTTCCAGGAATGGGTCTTCCAATTCACGGGAAAACAGCCGAATCGACCCATCGACCTGGTGTTGAAAAATTCGGATCAGGCCCAGCCGGGTCAATTCCAACAAGGCCAGAAAAGTAACGATGATATCGCCCCGTGTGGATACACCGGAAAACAACTCAACAAAATTGATACTGGTGCTTTCCTTCAGCCGGTCAATCACATAAGCTATTTTTTCTTCCAGCGACACCTCATCCGGGGTCAAAGTCAGCACTTGCCCGGGATAGAGCCGGTCCATCACTCCCTTAAAGGCATCGATCAGGTCAAACAGGCCGGCCGTGACCAGGACCTCTTCGGGGGTGCCTAACTCCGGGGCCTCCCAGTCTTCGTCGGATATCCGGGCAAAGACATCTCGATCAAGCAAATTGCGTTGCTCCAAAATGGACGCGGCATCTTTGTACTTGATGTATTCGATCAATGACCCGGTGATGTCCCGGCGGGGATCCTCAGCCTCATCCCCGGTTTCATCCCGCGGCAGCAGCATCTTCGACTTAATCTGGACCAGGGTGGCCGCCATGAGGAGAAACTCCCCGGCCAGATCAATATTTAGTGAAGACATCAACTCCAGATATTCGAGAAACTGGTGGGTGATCTTGACGATTGGAATGTCATAGATATCCACCTCTTCTTTTCTTATCAAGTGGAGCAACAGGTCCAAAGGGCCTTCAAACATTTCCAACTTGACCCGGTATGACATCTTCCCTCCCCTTGATAACCTTATAATCGATAACCTTTAGTCGATAATCCTTAATTTATAGCCTAATTCAATGACAAATTTCACGCAGAGTCTCATCCGAAGACCGGCCGCACTGGGCCGGCAACCCGACCCATCGGGCCGGCAGTCATCACTTAGATTCCCACATTTATGGCTCGGCGGACTTCATCCATGGTCTGGGCGGCGATGGTGAGGCAACGCTTGTTACCCGTCTCGATGATATCATCCAACTCGGCCGGCCGCGCCTCGTAGTAACGTCTGATCTCTTGCATCGGCTGGAGCGTGGTGACCAGATGCCCGGCCAAGATTTTCTTGCAATCAACGCAACCGATCGCCGCCGTCCGGCAGTCGTGGGCAATGGCCGTGACCTGTTCCGGAGGGGTATAGATCTGATGAAAGGAGAAGACGTTGCACATTTCCGGCCGACCGGGGTCACTTCTTCGGGCCCGCTGGGGGTCGGTGACCATGCCGGCTGTTTTTCGTCTGATCTCGTCTTCCGGGTCGGCCATCAAAATGGCGTTTCCGTAACTTTTGCTCATTTTCCGGCCGTCAGTCCCCAACAACTTGGGAATTTCCGTCAGCAGAGTGGCCGGCTCAGGAAAAACATTACCATAAAGAAAATTGAACCGCCGGGCGATCTCCCTGGTCAATTCCACGTGGGGGGCCTGATCAATGCCCACCGGCACGCCATCGGCCTTATACATTAAAATATCCGCGGCCTGGAGCACGGGATAGCCCAAGAAGCCGAAGGTCTGGATATCGCGCGTGGTCAGTTCCTTCAATTGTTCTTTGTAGGTGGGATTCCTCTCCAACCAACCGAGCGGGGTAATCATCCCAAAAATCAAGGCCAGTTCGGCATGGACGGTTATCTTGGATTGGACAAAAATGGTCATCTGGTCCGGTTTCAGCCCGGCAGCCAGCCAATCGATAAACATATCCCGAATGGACTCATTGATGATCTTTGTGTTTTCGTATTCCGTCGTCAAGGCGTGCCAATCCGCGGCAAAATAGAAGCATTCATAATCTTCCTGCAATTGCCTCCAATTGTCAAGGGCTCCGGCCAGGTGGCCCAGGTGTAATTTGCCGGTGGGACGCATCCCGCTGACGATTTTCTTCTGTTTGGTCATTAAACTGCTCCTTGAAAAGTTTCAACTAAAGGGTGAGCCGCTGGTTCACGGCTTATGCCTGGTATTGCAGACAATAAAGAGTTGTCTTTACAACGCCCACCGCTTTAGGTTCGGGTTACCTGAGCAACAGAGTGCTCAAAAAATCTACCAATGGAAAAATAGTATTGCCGATAACATTTGTGAACATGACCAATCCAACGATGATGACCAGGCCCAACGGCTCAATCTTGGAATAGGTCCGGGCCAACTCATAGGGCAAGATACCGGTGATGATCCGGCCTCCATCCAGCGGCGGCAGGGGAATGAGGTTGAATATGGCCAGGCTGATATTAATCACGACCGAGATCTGGCACATCTCCGCCACCGGCCGGATCAGGCCGACAACCAGGAATGCCGGGGCCATGGGGTAAATAAAGGCCAAAAAATGGAATAGCAGGCTGCTCAAGAAAGCCAGCGAAAAATTGCAGGTCGGTCCGGCCAAGGCGACCCAGAGCATACCCCGCCGGGGATTCTCAAAATAGTTCGGATTGATGGGCACGGGTTTGGGCCAGCCAATGGCCGCGTGACCGCCGCTCAAGAAGTATGAAATGGGCACCATCAGGGTTCCGAGCAGGTCCAGATGCTTCAGCGGGTTAATGGTCAGCCGCCCCAGATCCCTGGCGGTCGGGTCCCCTTGCCTATAGGCGACATATCCATGAGCCGATTCGTGCAGGGTAATGGCCAAAACTCCCGGAACGGCCATGATGGCGATCTGTTGAATAGTATTATATAAGTTCATGTTGATAAGTATCCACTAAGGTGGTGGGATATGCCTGCAAGGCCGAAAATTGGAAGCAATTCAATGTCTCTCTTGATATCAGCCCATTCGAAAGGCATTCAAGAAAGCTGAAAAGCTCCGAATATGTCCAGTTTCTTCGAGCCGGTTCTTAACCTCTTCAAAATACGTTTGCGGCAACAATGCCTCTGGATTGCTTTTTGAGTAAGTTAGATTCCGGTTCTTTTCCAGCAGCATCGCCCTGAGGTATTTCTCGGCAAACTGCGCTCGATTCTTTGCCGCTGGTGGATACGCAGGCATCAGTTCTGGGTCAAGGGTAAGTACCTCAAAAAACTCCATATATTTCCGCAAATCGTCACGTTGTGGGTTTCGTGCGCCTATTCGCCTATTACCCAACGCCCAGGTTTCCAAACAGAAATGTTGAACTACTATTATGATTTCAGCCTGACATTTTCTTGCCGTTAGCGCTTGTTGCATCTCCTTATACTTTTCGTCGTAGGTCATGTCCTCAGAGTCTACGGCGATAACCAGTCGATCTATTCTAATATCGAGATTATTGATATCTTCAATCGCGTTTGTAATGATTTCAAAATAACCTGGATATCCCTGGCACGCGAGGATGGAGAAGTTGTTATCTGTTATGTCTAACAGACTATTACGATAAGTGAGACTCGGGCAAACATAAGGAATCCATTTCCTATAAACTTGCCGTTCACCCACCTCCCCTTCAACGACCACGTAAACATTCATTTCAGGCTCAGGTTGTAAAAAGGATCATTTATTAATTGAACGAAACGTTGCTGTTTTGATCTGCCGAATCGTTTGGCGTTCTCTTCGCCGTACCTGATGGTTACTTCAGATCCTTGGCGATGGAAAACGAGCCAGTCATCCGCCGGAAATTTATTTATTATGTATGGATGATGGCTGGTGATGACGAATTGGACATCCTTTTCGACACTGTTCAATAGCTCAGGAAGAAAATTAATGGCGCTGATTCCCAACGAGTTTTCATATTCATCGATCAGATAAATACAACCATCTGACAGAGTATGGATATCGGTTAAGATAAGCAACACCTTCTGCATACCGGACGAGAGCCTACCCGCAGGAATCCACTCGCTGACCCCGGTTTCTTTTATACAAAACACCGGGACGGGCAGCGGTCCTCTAAATTTCAGGGCTACCTTGCTGAGATCTTTGACTCTTACATCTTTGACAAAGGCAAAGATATCAAAAAAATCCTGACAAATAAGCCGAAAGACATCGGAAAATTTCTTGGATAGATAGTATAGTTTCACATTGAGGCCCAGGCTTAGATGCAGCAGATCGGAGAATTCAACTTCCTGACTACCCAATTTAGGATCGATAGCCCTATATTTCATACTCTCGGCTAGTTCTCCCGTGGAAAAATCCCGGTGGAGGATGTTCCTGAAACCCATGTACAAAGGCTTGACTGACTCCTCATCTTGAAGCAAGGCGATACTGGATTTATCACGGGATAGCTTGGGTAGCCCCTTCTCTTGAAAGACAAAATCCCTTTCATTCCGGTCCACAATAGTTACGGTTTCTTCCCCCGACCCACGCCAAAGCCGTTCCTTCACGATCACCGGTGGCTCTGTGGCCGCCTCACCGGTTTCGACCTCCCACCCATAGGTAACTCCATCTTGCTCCACCTGGACCGACCAGCATGCGTCTTCAGCTATCTCCTGGCCGATCGCGATCCGGGCCAATTTGTAAATCGTGTTTAAAAACATCGATTTCCCACTGCCGGAGTCGCCAACCAGGAGGTTAATCTTTCCCAACTCCACCTCGGAAAATTTCCATTTCGATTCGCCTGACCCCCAAAATTTGTACTTGACTATTCGCATCGGTGTCACCCTGTGATGGACGCCTGTTGATAGTCCAGGCCGCAACCTAAACAGATGTTGAGGTTATTAACTAATTGCTCCCATTACCTGTTTAGCGCCAGAAACAGCAACACCAGGCAGACGCGGCGGTCCATGTTCACCTCATTGCCCATCAAAAACGGGGCCAGAATGCCGGATAGCCGACCCGCTCCGGTCAGCACCGCCACTTCCTGATTTTTGACGTCCTTGGCCTTGAGTTTGCCGGTATTTGGATAAAAGGCGACCTTACCAACTTTTTTTCGGTCTTTCAGCACTTTTATTTTGTCGGTCTTGTATTTCAACGTCCAGCCGTAGAATCCGTCATCAGCCAGGGCAATCTTGATCTTATCCGCCTTGAGCTTGAGTTGACCATAGGTAGACCCGGCTGCACTGAGTTTGACCGTGGAACCACGCAGTTTTCCGTTGGCCACGGCCCGTCCGTTCTTCAGAAAAGTAATCGCGCCTTGGGCGTCAACGCGTAGGGTATAGGCTTGACCTTCGACTATGGACTGCCAACCCTCCCGGTCTTTGTCAATGGCCAGATGTTTTCCGGGGCCGTAGGCAATGATCTGACCGGCAGCCGCGGCCTTTTTGACCAGGATCGCGCCCAGCAACATCAGGACCAGGACCGTCACGGTTAAGCGTTTTAGAACCACAGGTCTCATCCCCATGAAAAGCCTCTCCGCCTTATTCTCCATCTCTCTGTGTCCCCGGCGTTGCTCAGTTCCTGCAATCTTAGGGCTGCCCTATCTCAAGATGACCGCAGATCGGCCACAGCCTGATTTTCGTCCACGAAATCCATACAATTGTGGCAAACGGGAAAGACCCGGCCGGCCGCCAGAGTATACCGGATCTCCTGCCGCCTCGGGGAAGCCAGAATATCCCCCAGTGAATCCTCCATGAGATTCCCGTAAACCGGCATCTGGGCCTTACCCATGCAGCAGGGATACGCTGTCCCGTTAGCGTCGATAAACACATGAAACCAGGGAGCCAGGCACATCACGTGGTCGTAAAAGGCTCCGGCGTACCTGCCCTTCTGGGCATACCGGGCGCTCTTTTCCGTTTGGTCCGGGTGTCCCAAGATCGGGGGGCAGGTCAAGATGTTTTGCCAGTACGTGGCCTGGGCCGCCAAGGCCGACCATTGCTCCGGAGTCGGCCTGATTTTTTTGTCGGGTGAGGCTACCGGCAACAACCGCCACCGGGTGATCCCGTGGGAGACCAACAGGCCATACATGTCGTCCAATTGATCGATGTTGTCTCGAGTGACCACCGTGTTCACCGCGATAACCGGGCTTCGGCCGGACTTACCCGGTTGATCCTGGACCAGGGTTATCCCTTTCCAGACACCTTTCCACGCCCCCTTGACCCCCCGCATGGCGTCGTGGAGCTCCGGATACGGGGCATCGACTGAAAAAATGATGGTGTGAACTCTTTCCTTAACCAGGAAGCGGGCCCAGGCCTTATCCAGCGACACTCCGTTGGTGGTGAAGTTGACCTGCAGGCCCAGGCTGTGGGCATGGCTGACTACGTCTCCAAACCCTGGGTAGTTCAGGACTTCGCCGCCGGAAAAATGGACCTTAACCAGCCCCTGAGCCTGCAACTCAGTCAGGATTGATTTGACCAGATCGACCGGCAGGCTGGTTTTGGCCGGATCAAGTTGGGCCAGACGCCATAAGCGGCAGACCCGGCATCTGAGCCGGCAATGCCAGGTTAGCTTGATCTTGGCGCTAAGGACGGGAAAAGGCAGCTCCGGCTGATGACGCAGGCGTCCGGCTCGCCAGGCTAAATCGGGATCCTGTCTCAGGATGTCGGCCAGTAGCATATGACCTCAATTTCAAGATAGATCAGGTCCTCATCCCGCCCGGGTATCTCAATACCGTTGAATTAAGGCTACGACGCTAAGATTTCTCGCTTCGTTCGAAATGACATGAAGGTGGACCATTTGAAACGACGATGTAAATTTGTCATTCCGAACGAATGTGAGGAATCTTATCACATCCGAGGATGGTCAGGCCGTACCTTAAGTAAACAGCATTGCCCGGCTATCCGGTTCTCTCAACCAATTATGACCCCCCGCAACTCACCAGGGATAGCCTGGAAAAATGGCCCCTGAATAAGGCGGCGGACCGTCTGGATCTTCAAACATCGGCTGGCCGTCGTCACCGGAAAAACCGGACACGGTCGGGTCGTTTTCATACCGGCTGAGGGGGGGAGGACCATTGGGATAGGGATCGGTTCCATCCGGGTTATAATTGCCCGGCTGACACCCGCCACAGGACAGAAATAGGACCACCACTGAGAGGAGCACGAGCTTTTTCATTTAATGCTACCAGTCTGTTGTTTAAGGATAGAGCTTGGCCGCCAGGTCGGCAAGAAGGTGGTTCCTCTGATCAAAATGCAGTCCATGTCAGGCCGGAAATTTCATCTTTTTGAATCGTTCTTAAGGATAAGAAGACTTTATCAAAGCCCCGGCCATAAGTCAATAAGGTGTTCAGGATTGGGCAATTCCTCTTGGGCCGTGTTCGAGGAACGGCCGGATTACGAATCCTACTTCTTGTCCCACCTGAAAAGCGGATCCAGGCCGTTTTTTAAGGCGTAGTTGTAGATTTCCTCAGAATATTTTCGGACATAGGGACAATCCAGGATACCGAGTATCCCCTTTTGAATGATCAGGACATGATCGGTATCTGTAAGACTTGCAAGCGGGATGGATTGAGCCGCGGCCTGAGTCCGGACAAATTCCGGATCATAAACCTGCTCCGTGACCAGCGGAAAAATCTGGGGCAACCGGCAGACCAACGGCCTGTGCATATAGACCCGACATAGCCCGACCCGGCTATCCAGGTTGGGGCACGGCCCTTTCTTGGGTAGAATAAGTGACCAGTGATCCTGCCAGCGGTATAACGCGGCCGGTCTCACATAAAAAGGTTGCCCGTCGAACTCCAGACTGGTCTCGGCCATGGCGGAGGTGCCGCGGGTGGCCGGACTATCCACTCGGGGTAGGTCAAAACGGTCAATCTCATCCTCAGCCAGGGGCAGTTCAAAGAAAAGGGCGTTATTTTCATCAGTCGGACCGACACAGCAATCGACACATCCGGCCTGGCCGCATAAGATAGTATTTATTTTCTCCAGTTCTATTCTGATCACATCTTGATGAAAGATATAGGGCCAGACCAGCTCGGGCTTGATTAGCGACAAATGATGATCCACCACGATCCGGCCGCATGTCCTGGCCG
>JADFXY010000186.1:0-8883 GCA_015233355.1 Deltaproteobacteria bacterium
CGCTACCCATATCCAGGGCGTTGCCCTGGGCTAACCTAGAGCGCCCTTTCAGGGCTTAATCGGAATAGACTATTTATTAGAATAGGATCCGATGACCTTGCACTTTAAGTCCATGACATTGACCTGTAACCTGCAACAAGCAACGAGCAACAAGTAATTACATCTCCACCCGTACCGTCCCGCCATCCATGACTCGTCCATAAAACTCTTTTTTGGAACTTGTATTGGTCATTTTGATCATTTCGCCCGCCCGGCCCGATTGTTCCGCCCGGCCTTTGGAATTCAAGATAATGTTCTTATTTTCCAAGATAACCTCTACAACATCTCCCTTTTTCACCAGGCAAGGATTCAACACATCTGAGGTTTTGATTATTTCCCCAGCCTTAATGGACCGTTTTAATTGCTTACCCACCACTTGATCCACATTCTCAAAATAGCCTTCCGGGATGCCGGCCAGATTTTTTTCGGTCAACTTGATCATATCCGGAGTAACTTCACGGATCCTTTCAATACTATGTTTAGCAATCACCACATTGGCCCTGACCTCCACGACGCATGTGGCAAATACTTTCCGGTATTCCTTGCCATTGATCATCACGGAAATAGGCAGGCTGACCTGACCCAGATAATTCTCACCGGATTTGGGTGTAACCACCAGATCCACTTCTCCGTTCGGGATCAAGATATCCTTGGCCCGAAGATTCTCTATGGTCATTTTATCTTTCGGCCAGGAAGTGCGATCGAGAATATGCTGCTTGGCCAAATCTGTAATCTGGTCGGCGGTTACAGTCAGGCCGGTCCGGAAAATGGACACCTCCTCCGGCATGGAAATAGTCACTTCACAATTCAGGTCCTGGATTCGCTTAACCTTTGAGATCAGGTAGGTTCGTTCCAATAAAAGGCTCTGTCCCACCGGCGGTGCGGTCATTAAAAACAGCTCGGCCAAGGGACGGGTCAACCGGGTATCCTCTCCCGAAATATCAGCCACATCCCGCAAATAAACCTCCGACCCGGTGACGGTGCTTTTGGGCGAAACGACCACATTCACCTGGGGAACGTCCTGAGCCAAGGATATCCCCGCCGCCATGAGCAGGATAATCAGGCCAAGGGCCCCCGTTCCTATTCTACTTGGTCGTAAGTACATAATTAATTACCTCTTCAGGTTGTTAGCCGCTTGCAGCATTTCGTCGGAAGTAGTGATGGCTTTTGAATTGGCCTCGTAAGCCCGTTGGGCCACGATCATATTGACCATTTCCTCCACCACGGACACATTGGAGCTTTCAACATAACCCTGGGCAATCGTACCCAGGCCGTCCTGACCCGGAGTCCCGGTAATCACGGCGCCGGAGGCATCCGATTCTCGATAGAAATTGCGGCCCACGGCAATCAGACCGGCGGGATTGGGAAAGCTGGCTACAACGATGTTACCGACCACGTTCTCCACGGTATTTGATCCCTGACGAACACTAACCGTTCCGTCTGCGCCGATGGAAGTACGGACCGTATCTGAAGGAATGGTAATCGGCGGGTCCAATAAAAAGCCGTCGGAGGTGACGATTTGGCCATTCTGATTCAACTTCCACGATGAGGCTCGAGTGTAGGCTGTGTTGCCGAGGTAGGATACCTGGAAGAAACCTTTGCCTTCAATAGCCATGTCCAGTTCGTTTCCGGTCTGCTGAAAATCCCCCTGGGAGAAATTTTTGCCTACCCCGGCGGGGCGGACACCCAGACCCACTTGAATCCCGGTGGGCACTGTCGTGTCTGTGGACGAAGCCGAGCCTGGTTCCTTCAGTATCTGGTATAGGAGGTCCTGAAAATCTACCCGGCTTCGCTTATACCCGGTGGTGTTGACGTTGGCGATGTTGTTCGATATCGCGTCAACATTCAGTTGTTGGGCCTCCATACCGGTGGCCGCAGAGTAAAGACTTCTTAACATGGCTGTTCCCCCTGTCTACTGATTCGGTCGTTAGAAGGATCAGGTAACGCTTCTGCCGACATCGGATATAACACTACTATAGGTTTCATCATAACTCTGCATGACCTTTTGATAAGCCTCAAAGACGCGCTGGGTTTCAATCATGTTGGTCATTTCCGTAACGGTGGAGACATTTGATTGTTCCAACATTCCTTCATGCACATCAGGTTTGTCCACCGGGGTGGGCGTATCTTCAGGGTCAGCCGGAGCCACGAGATCCTGACCTTTTTTTTCCAGGCGGTAGGGTTGCTTGAAATCAACGATGTCCAGGTCGGCCACCCTGGCCCCATCTACGTACACGGCCCCTTCATTATCAAAATGGACATTACCCGGTTGGCCGGCTACCTGAGGGTTAATATCTATGGGCTGTCCATTCTTGCCTAATACCTGATTGCCATCACGGGTGACTAGCTGACCCTGAGCGTTACGTGTAAAATTCCCGGCCCGGGTGTAGAGGTTTCCATTAGGCGTTTGGATGTTGAAGAAGCCCTTGCCGTTCAAAGCCACATCCAATGGTTGTCCGGTATCTTTTAAGATCCCCTGGTGCATAAAGGTGTCGGTCCCGGCCACCTTGCAATATTGTTCGTAACTTAAAATCAACGGGGGCTCAAGGGACGTGGTTTGTGAGGCTTCACCCGGCTTGGTGGTCTGCTCCGAGGGGACATAGTTCAGGAAAACCCCCGGTTTGGCCGGCAACTTGTTGAGGTTCACGTCTCCAGGATGTTGATTACCGGTGTTCGTCCAGATAGGAGACACGGCCTTAAAGCGCAGTTGATCCTTTTTATAGCCCGGGGTATTGATGTTGGCCAGGTTATTGGTAATGGTTTCCATCGCCCGGGTCTGAGCGATTAATCCTGATACGGCGGCAGAAACACCTCGGTCCATGGGCTAACTCCTGTGAGTGTAATAGGGCACTGCAGGATTTGATGCAATATTCAGGCCATGATTAAAATGACACTCATCCCATAAGCCCGCCCAAACCAGACCAGGCGGTTGGACGCAGCTTTATATGCTTACACTCGGTGTTCATCTGCAATTTTGATGCCGGGAATCAATTCAGAAAAGTCGGGAAAATTCAAGGAGGACAGGCCAGGTGTCCGGCCAGGCAATGAGGCTGATAAAATCTGAGTTCGACGAGTATTATTAATTGGGAGAGAGACATAAATCCGCAGAGCTATCAGATGACCGCGGATGGAATAGACTTACAGGCACATACAATCATTTGTTTTTTTTAATTTACGCAATCTGCGGATTAAACCATGGCGCTGGGGGATGAAATTTTGCCGGCAGGTGTCATTCTTTTGACATGGAGGGATATTTCCAGGAAGGATAAAGGGGCGGCAGACTCGTCGCGCACAGGGGCAATAAAATATGACGATCCGCCCGGTATTGACGCTCCGGATGAATCGCCATATTCTCCCTGAAGAAAATTGCTGCGTTATGCTTTTTCGACCTCAAAATGGGAGTGCCGGATTCAACTAACCTATCGCCACATAATCCGATGGGTATTTCGGAAAGGGATGCGGTGATAGGTGAACTTGGAATACCCGATCATCATAGAACCGAAGCTGCCGTGTCCGGCCGGCAAATCCAAGGCCGAGATCAAGGGGGGGAAGACGGTCGCTGCAGCGTTAAAGTACCCGGCCCAGCAAGCCCCCAAACCCAGCGCATACGCAGCCAACTCCAGGTAGGTCACGGCAATGGTGCAAGCCGTTAGAGCCGGTGGGTAGTCCTTAGGCGCATGGGCGATGATCAAATGGGGCGCTCCGCGTAAGATCCGGTCCTGTCCCCGCTCCCATGCCATCTTGACCAGATCCATGTGATAGGCCTTGGCCATCGCCGGATTCTCTTTAAGCATAAAGTCCATCCAATCCGCCACCATCTGAGTCAGCCGCCGCACCTCCGCGGTGTCTTCTATCACCAGCCAATGGACCGGCTGGGCATTGTGGCCCGAAGGCGCGTAACCGGCCCAGTCAATGACCTGAGTCAGCTCTGCCCGAGGCACCGGTTTATCTTTATAGACCCGGATAGATCGGCGTGACTTCAGATAAAGCTCCAACTGCTCCGGGCCGGGCAGCATATTGTTCCGGAATGGGGCGCAATCGTCAGACTTCATGGACGTCAGAGATATGGCCCCGTGCGGACAAACGGCCACACAATGGCCGCAAGTTATACATAACTCCTGGGCCGGGCCAATGGGACTGGGGAAGGCATCCTCACCCTTTATCTCGATCAGCCCCAAAGGGCACTCCGCCACGCAAATGCCGTCACGTTTGCATCTATCTTGATCAATGGTCAGAAAACTCATATGTTCTCCTGTTCGTTATGATCGTTTGGAGTACCAGTCATCCTCAATCCTTCAGGTGTTCTTCCAGGCCGCACTTTTCCAGCCGGTAACGGAAGGACCGCAGGGTGATCCCCAACAATTCGGCCGCCTTCTGTTTGCTGCCGTGGGCCATGGTTAAAGCTTTTAGAATCAACTCGCGTTCCACCTTAGCCATCACGTCGTCTAGTTTGATGCCTTCTTCGGGAATCTCAAAACTAAGGTCCTCTTTGCTGGGCGTCCTATCCTTATATACGGATAGGGTCAGGCTGTCCGGCAGGATGATATTGGAGGACTCCAGGGCGACGCCCCGCTCGATAATGTTTTCCAGCTCTCTGACATTACCTGGAAAATTGTACTCCATAAGCACCTTCATGGCATACGAAGACAGCTTGTGGATGTCTTTCCCCAATTCTTCACAGTATTTGTTTAGGAAAAAATCAGCCAGCAGCGGAACATCTTCCTTTCTGTCCCGCAACGGGGGGACATGGATTTGAACCACATTAAGCCGGTAATAGAAGTCTTCCCTAAAGTTGCCTTTCATCACTTCCTGTTCGAGGTTCTTGTTGGTGGCTGAGATAAAGCGTATATCAACTTTAATATCATTAGTATCACCAACCGGCTTAAAGGTCTTCTCTTGAATCACCCGGAGCAATTTGACCTGAAGCGGAGGGGTCAATTCCCCCACCTCGTCAAGAAAGATGGTGCCCCGATGGGCTACCTCGAACAGCCCTTGTTTATTAAAGGCTGCGCCGGTAAAGGCCCCTTTTTTATATCCGAACAATTCGCTTTCGATCAAATTTTCCGGGATACCACCGCAGTTAATTGTCACAAATTGTTCTTTTTTTCGGTCACTTAATTCATGAATGGCCCGGGCCACCAGTTCCTTTCCGGTACCGCTTTCCCCGGAAATATAAACGTTGGTCCTGGTCCCGGCGACGCGTTTAATCAAGTCAAAGATTCTGCGCATCTGCCGGCTTTGACCGATGATGCCACAGAATCCTGTCGTCTCATCTTTTTTTTCAACGGCCTCCCGGTTAACCTGAACCAGGCGCCGATTCAAGGCGTTTTCGATAATGGCCTTGACCTCATCCACATTAAAGGGTTTGGGGATATAGTCGTAAGCTCCTTCCCGCATCGCTTCTACGGCCGTTTCCCGGGTGGCAAAAGCGGAGATCATGATCACCGCTGTCTGGGGAGAAATATCCTTGACCGCTTTGAGAACACCCAGGCCGTCGATGTCCTTCATCCGGATATCGCTGATAACTAAATCAAAATTTTCGGCTTTGACCATGCCGATGGCTTCTCGGCCGCTCTTGGCTGTAGCCACGTCAAGGCCCGCCTTGCGCAGCATAATTTCCAAGAATTCCCGCATGCTCAGTTCATCATCGACCACTAATATCCGGGCCATGTTTTCTTGTGTCTCCTTCTGGATGCGGATTGCCGGAAAAGCATAAACACAGAGATATGTTGACGGTTGAACTTTGACGGTCTAGTCCGGCCGGCTGATGCCAAGCCGGATGATCTCAACAACAAGACAACCCCGGCGCTCTCGGTAGAGTCTTTGCGTCAAAGTTATCAATACTTTTTTTCAAGATACCGGAATTAGGCATAGGATTACCATGGCAACCGGCACTTCTTACGCACTATATGTGGTTTGTCCCCGGAATACGGTCATGATGACTTGGCCCTGGAGCTTCCAACCGTCAAAAGGAGAATTCCGGCTCTTTGAAGCAAACTTTTGAACGTCAACCACCACAGGCTGATCCGGCTGGAAAATGGTTATATCCGCAGATCCTCCGACAACCAAGCGTCCGGCCGGGATTTTGAGGATACCGGCTGGATTGCAGGTCAGTTTGGCCAAAGCCTGGCTTAAGTCTAATACACCTGTTTGAACCAGGGTCAAGGTCAGGGACAGGGCTGTTTCCAACCCGATGATCCCATTGGCCGCGGCATTGAATTCCAGGTCTTTTTCCAAAATGGAGTGGGGCGCGTGATCAGTGGCAATGGCGTCAATGACGTTATCATGAAGCCCCTGTTTGATGGCCGCGACATCGGCCGAAGTCCGTAAGGGCGGATTCATCTTGGCCAGGGTATTATACCCCGTCACCGCCCGATGGGTCAGGCTGAAGTAGTGAGGCGCCGTCTCAGCCGTAATCGGAATCCCCTTTTCCTTGGCCCGCCTGATAATCTCCACCGACCCGGCCGTACTGACGTGGGCAATATGGATGGGAACGCCGGTCAGTTCGGCTAAAGAGGCCTCCCTGGCGATCATTATCTCTTCCGCCGCGGCGGGAATCCCCCCCAGCCCCAATTTGGTCGACACCCAGCCCTCGTGCATCGTCCCGGTCTTTGACAGACTGGTCGTCTCACAATGAGAAATGACGGTCAGTCCAAAACGGCCGGCATACTCCATGGCCCGCCTCATGATTAAGGCGTCCGCCACCGGGTGCCCGTCATCGGACACGGCCTTCACGCCCAACCGGCTCAACTCACCCATTTCCGTCAACTGGGTCCCTTTTAGTCCCACCGTCATCGCCGCCACCGGGTAGACCGCGGCCACAGCTTCCCGGCGGGCCTTTTCCAGGATATACTCCGTCACCGACTGATTATCATTAACAGGACGCGTATTGGCCATGCAGGCCACGGCTGTGAACCCGCCGGCCGCAGCCGCTTTTGTTCCGGTAGCGATAGTCTCTTTGTATTCTTCCCCCGGCTCCCGTAAATGGACGTGCATATCAACCAGGCCGGGACAGACGATGCACCCCTGGGCGGAAATTGTTGACACCTGGGCGTCACGTTTTAAGGTCTCAAATGCCCCAGGCGCGGCCATGGCGGCAATTCGGCCGTCCTCGATCAGGATATCCAGGAAATCATCCGTGCGGGAGGCCGGGTCGATCACCCGGCCATGTTCAATTAGCCTTTTCACCTGCCCGGCCTCCAATCAAAAGTAATAAGACGGCCATTCTAACGGCCACACCATTGGTTACTTGATCCAGGATGACCGACTGGGGACCATCGGCCACATCCGGAGAAATTTCCACGCCCCGATTGATTGGGCCGGGATGCATGACCAGGGCGTTTTCCTTAGCCAAGGCCAGTTTCTTACGATCCAGCCCATAAAAAACGGCATATTCCCGAACACTGGGGAAAAAAGCGCCTTGTAACCGTTCGTTCTGGACCCGCAACATCATGATCACATCCGCCCCGGATATGGCCTCTTCCATCGTCGGAGCCACCTCCGCGCCCAGGTATTGGATAAACGGCGGAATCAGACTGGGCGGTCCGGCCACCGTGACCCTGGCCCCCATTTTGGTAAAACCCATGATGTTCGAGCGAGCCACCCGGCTATGAAACAGGTCACCGACAATGGCCAGCTTAAGGCCGTCCAACCGCCCAAATCTATCCCGGACGGTCAACATGTCCAGGAGGGCCTGGGTGGGATGCTCGTGCATCCCGTCTCCGGCATTGATCACGCCCGGTTTGATCCGCTCCGCCACAAAATGGGGCGCCCCGGAGGCCGGATGCCGAATAATGATCAGATCGGGGTTCATCGCCTCCAAGTTCCGGGCCGTGTCCAGCAGGGTTTCCCCTTTGGTCAGACTACTGGAGCTGCCGGTCAGGCTGAAGGTGTCGGCGGATAGCCGCTTGGCCGCAATATCAAATGAAGTCCGGGTCCGAGTGCTGGATTCGAAAAAAAAGGTAACTATGGTTTTACCGCGCAGGGTGGGGACTTTCTTGATTTCGCGCCTGGAAATTTCTTTCAACATTTCCGCCGTGTCCAGAATGAGCTTAATTTCTTCCGGAGTCAAGTCTTCGATACCTAAAAGGTCCTTTTGTGTCAATGAGATGAGTGGCATATCCGATTCATCCTTTGCGATGGCATAGCTAAGACGGTCATCATGGTCTAGTCAACCTTTCCTGGCCCTATTGATATAATATTGGTTTAGTTAGTTAATTGTCAATCGATCAGAAGAACGTCACGGGATGTCACTTTTTTCTCAGCCGCCCGAACGTCATGCCGTGAATAGTATTGATTTTGGCTGGTTGGAAAAACCTATAAGCTAGCCGTCCGGTCAAAAAAAACCCCCTGCCCAAAGACGAGGGGGTTAGCAACCGGGTATGGATAAAAGTCGAAGCATGGATAGCTCCTGTGAGCGCAGAGTTAAGCAGAAGATCCTTATTCCCGTTGAGCACCAAAGTCAAGCAAATAGAACCGAACAACAGGACAACCGCAAGGACAACCGCATGAAAGATTCTTAAAACGGCTAAGTCCAAATAGGCTCCGAAGGAGCGAACTTAGGTTAGCCCGGGGCGGTAGCCCTGGGTAATAAGATAACCCATAATCACCTCTAATTTCAGCGGGGCGGCCGTCCCAGCTCCGTGAGTCCTCTAGGCATTTTCATAGTTCCGCCCGCCACGCAGGATGACGGTCGCAAGGATTCTGAAGACTCGCCATCCGTCGGCCGTTATCTGATTACTTTACCCAGCCGGTTCCACCGCACCCCAAATCTATCGCTATCCCAGGACCAATAAATAAGAAATGCCTTTCCTTTGACATCCTTAAGCTCAACTCCCCCCCAAA
>JADFXY010000187.1:0-8287 GCA_015233355.1 Deltaproteobacteria bacterium
TGACTGGACCCGATTCATTCAAGACCAGCCAGCGGCCATGGTCTATCATAGCCTGACTTTCAAGCAATTCCTGGAGGATGCCATCGGTGGTGAGCCCGTTTACCTGGTGGCCCGCCGGGACGGCCGGGTGGTCGGGGTTTTGCCCGCCTGGATGTCGGAAGATTTGGGTATCGGCCGGGTCATCAATTCTTTGCCTTTTTTTGGCTCCAACGGTAGTGTCTTAGCCGAGAATCAGGCCGATGCCGCGGCCCTTTTTTCCGCCCTGGATGAGATGGCCCGAGACACGGACTGTTTGACGGCCACCATCGTCTCCAATCCCTATCAGCCCGCCGCCGGGATGAAGGCTTTGCCGCCGGGATTTTCCCCCTTAGACTCCCGTATCTGTCAGGTCACGCCTCTCCCGGAAGACGGCCCCGACCTGGAGGCGCGATTAATGGCCGGGTATGAAGGCCGAACCCGGACGGCTATTCGCAAGGCCCAGAAGGAAGGAGTCTACACGATGATATCTAACGGCCGGGAAGAGCTAAGAGTGTTTCATCAGGTCCATCAGGAAAGTATCACTTTTCTCGGCGGAGTGCCTAAGCCTTTGGCCATATTGGAAACGTTGATCCATGACTTTGGGGACCAGGCTGAGATCATCTACGCCGTCAAAGAAAGGGAACTCCTGGCTGGGGCGATTTTTCTTTTTTTTCAAGACAAGGTCGAGTATTATACCGTTTTTTCCAGGCCTGAAGCCCGGCCCCGTCAGCCTCTGTCTTTAGTCGTGTCGGCGGCCATGCGTTTGGCGGTGCAGCGCGGCTGTTGCTTCTTTTCCTTTGGCGGAACCTGGCCGACGCAATTGGGAGTCTCTCAATTTAAGCAGGGATTCGGCGCCCAGGACCGGCCATATTCTTATTATATTAAATTATACCGGGATCTGAACTCCTTTAAACAACTGGGGCGGGAAAAGATCTTGCGATATTTCCCCTGGTTTTACGTGATCCCCTTTGGACTACTGGATTAGCCGTATTGGGGGAAAAAATAGCGCTTTTTCGCGTTATGCTGTTTGACCGGCCGGATGGAGATGAGTAATAGATGAATATGAGCCAAGAAACCGAAGCAAATCAGCAGGACTGCCGGGGCGGCCTCACCGTTGTGCCGGGAGTGGCTGTGGGCCATTTTACCGACCCGCGGCACTGGACGGGATGCACCGTAATTCTGACCGATAAGCCGGCTCCAGCCGGAGTGGACGTCCGGGGTGGGGCGCCGGGGACATTGGGGACGGACTCATTGCGGCCCGGCAACATGGCCGGGTATCTCAACGGGCTGCTTATTTCCGGAGGATCGGCCTTTGGCCTGGAGGCTTCCTTTGGGGTGATGCGGTTCCTCAAGGAACGAAACATCGGCCTGGTTACGGCCTTCGGCGTGGTCCCCAAAGTGGCTGCAGCCGTGATCTATGACCTGGGGGTGAGCGAATCGGATCGTCCGCCTGGAGTCGAAGCCGGGTATGCCGCCTGCTCGAATGCCTCCAAGGCCCCGGTGGTTCAAGGTTGCGTGGGGGCCGGGACAGGGGCCACGGTGGGAAAGTCGGCCGGGCGGGAAAAGGCCATGAAGGGTGGCCTGGGTTCGGCCTCGATCTGCACCGATTACGGCCTGATCGTCGGGGCCCTGGCCGTGGTCAATGCCTGGGGCAACATCATGGAGCCCGGTTCCGGAGCGATCCTGGCCGGGGCCAGAGATAATCTCACCGGTGGATTTATCGATCCGTTATCCCTCATTAAATCACAACCGCCCAAACCCCGTCCGACCTTTGCCAATACCACTATTGGTGTCGTGGTCACCAACGCCGAGCTGGACACGACAGCCATGACCGTGGTGGCTAAGATGGCCCATTCCGGCCTGGCCAGGGCGGTCAATCCCTGCCACACCCTGTTCGACGGTGACGCGATTTTTGCCCTGTCGGTGGGGCGCCAACCGGTCCCCGACCCCAATGCCGTCGGCATCCTGGCCGCCGAAGCCATGGTCCAGGCCATCATCTCCGCCGTAAAACACGCTTCCTCCGCACCAGGGTTCCCCAGTTGGGCTGAGTTCAACCGGACGGAATGATGCGGTTTGCGAGTCCGTTATATCATTCCCCAACAAATCGAAGTTTCAAGCTTATTCGCTCTGCGCTCGTTCGGCCAGCACCTTATGTATAAGAGGTTTCACCTTTGGAATTACATCCGTGATGGTGTGCCAGACCAGGTTATATTCAGTACCAAAATAGAAATGAATGAGCTTGTCGCGCATCCCGGCCATTTCCTTCCAGGGGATTTCCGGATGGCTATTTCTCATTGTTTCCGGAATGTGTTTAGCGGCTTCTCCAATGATCTCGAACTTCCTGACCACGGCACTGGAAATCAAATCGTTTTTTTTGAAACTATCAAAATTAATGCCGACGACGAACGTCTCAATCGCCTCCATGGCCTGGAGGATATCTTTCAGATAAAGAATATAATCTCTCATAGATAAATCATTTCCTTCATGATCGTCGGTCTTAATTCTTCTCTAAGGGCGCTTTGGGGAACTACATCTACCGGCCGTCCCAACTTTTCCTGGAGGAACATTGAAAGACTTATAAGATCTAGCAAATTAGCCTCTTCTTCAAACTCGACCAACACATCAATGTCACTTTGACCGTTTTCCTCGGACCGGGCGTAGGAACCAAAAATCCCTTTTATGTCGGCTTTGTACTTCTGCCTGGCCAGATCCTTACATGGCCTCAGCATCTCCAATAGTTGGTTGACACCCATGCCTGTTCCTGCGCTGCTCTTTATTGGCTCATCCATCGGTTGTTTTGCTCTCCCAATCTTCCTCACAATCGCATCTTATCCAAGCCTATCCATAGGTAAATACATTTTATCTCACCAATAGCATTTAGTCAAGCGAGAGACTCAGACTATCAGGGAGTTCAATAAAGAGATCACGACGGATGAAGCCGGCAGTGCGGCATCGGGCCTGATTAGCGTTGTGCTCACCAATGTAGATTTTAGAACCGTTGAATTGACAATGGGACCCACCTCATATAAGATCGCCGGACGTTAGTAGACAATCTCCTGGTTATATCACCATAATTGAGCAATTCCACTCTACAATTTCAGGCCGCACCAGACATTGGCGACGGATAGATTTTTATTTAGATGAGGGGTTCTATATGATTTTCGTCTAACTCTTCTGATTATTACATGGAAGGAGAAAGTGATGATGAGTACAGATCTGGGACGTAGAGATTTCTTGAAGTATTCGGCTGCTGCGGGCGTCTTGTTGGCCGCCGGAAACACAGTTGAGGAAAAGGCCTCGGCGGATGGAGGAGAGGGCCCAGCCCAGGCGGCCTCAAATATCGTTGAGGTGGACAAGGTTAGCATCTGGGTGTTGACGGACAATTATTATGACGCCCTGAGACCCGACAATAAGATCACCAAACGGTACCGCTCCACGCCGGGCAAGTCGATTCACGCGGAGCACGGCCTCTCGTATTACGTGGAAACCGTTGTCAACGGCCAAACGAGTGCCTGCATGTTCGACTTTGGACTTGATCCCGTGGGTGTCCTTAACAACCTGGCCCTCCTGGGAATAGATATTGGAAAATCATCTTCTTTCTGTTTGAGCCACGGCCATTTTGATCACTTCATGGCTGCGGTGGAAATCCTGAAACAAAATCAGCCGCGCCTGTCCAAAGACGCTCCGTTCTATGTCGGCGAGGAGGCTTTTGACCATCGCTACATCCTTCGGCCGGGCGCCGACGACCTGCTTGACCTCGGCCAACTTAATAAAGAAGACCTCGAAGCTTTGGGTTTGAAGGTGGTTGTGATCAAGAACTCCACACCGATCATCCCCGGCGCCTATTTCACCGGCCACATCGAGCGCCTAACGGCATACGAAAAGGTGTCTCCGAATCTGCTGATCAAGCGGGGCGAGAAAACCGAGCCTGACGACTTCCGCGGAGAACAGGCTCTTTTCTTTAAAGTTAAAGGTAAAGGTCTGGTGATTTTATCCGGCTGCGCTCATGCCGGAATTGTCAACACAGTCAAACAAGCTCAAAAGGTCGCCCGGACCGAAAAGGTGTTTGGAATTATGGGCGGATTCCATCTAACCAATAAGAAGCCGGAACTCATCCGGAACACGGTGGCCGACATCAAGGCTATAAGGCCTGAGTTTATCGCTCCTACTCACTGTACCGGCTTCGAAGCCGTAATGGCCTTCCAAAAAGAAATGCCCAATGAATTCATCTTAAATACGGCCGGGACCCAGTATACTGTTTCGGCCTGAGACATTAAATCGCGGCCCTCCGAAGACTGAGAAGCCCCACCTGCCATACTCTGCCGATGGGGCTTTTTGATTTATTATTGACATATTATCACATCGGCTTCACGCCCATGGCTTCAATAGGACATAGAAAACACCTAAACCCACGCCTCGGTCGGCCAAAATTCAGCAAATGATCACCGGGCCTGCCGGCCTTTTTTATCTGCGTTAATCGGCGAAATCTGCGGATATATTTCTGGTACTTAATTAAAGGAACTCGTCGAACTCAGGCTATTTAAGCCGGCTCATCTCTTCCGCCCGCAGTTCCCTCCGGAGAAGTTTCCCGACCTTAGACTTGGGCAGCATGTCCCGGAACTCTATATATTGAGGAACCTTGTAACCGGCCAGTCTTTGCCGGCAGAAGCGGGTAAGATCGTGGCCGGTGACGCCCTTAATGTCTTTCTTGAGCACGACGAAGGCTTTTATTCTCTCACCCACTTTATCATCCGGTACGCCCACGACGCAGGCCGCGATGACCGCGGCGTGATCCTGAAGCACGCTTTCAATCTCCGAGGCTGAGACCCGGTATCCCTTGTGTTTTATGGTGTCCATGGTCCGGTCGACGAAGTAGAGCCAACCTTCCTCATCTATCCGGACCACGTCTGCGGTGCGGTAAAATAATTTCCCATCCAATTCGATAAACGATTTAGCCGTCTCCTCCGGTTTGTTCCAATATTCCTCAACCATAGGATCGGAGTGGACCAAAATCTCACCGGCCTGGCCGATGGGAGCCGACTCCATGGTGAGGGGATCAATGATCCGGATCTCTTTACTGGCCATAACCTTGCCCATGGCGCCGGGGGGTAGACCGCGATCCGGAGGGCTCATGGATACGCCGCCCACGGTTTCCGTGGCTCCATACCCGATGTAAATGGGATATTTAAACTTTTGTTGCCAGCGCTCCGCCAAATCCTGAGGCAATACGTCGCCCCCGGAAAAACAGTATCGCAGGGAACTCAAGTTATAAAGGTCGAGGCGGTCGTGTTCGAGGATCATCCGGAACAGCGTCGGCACCCCGATAAGAGTCGTGACTCGATGGCGGGCCACGTCATCCATCAAGGCATCGAGATTGACCCTGGGCGCCAGGATGACCGTCCCGCCGTGGACCAAAATCGTGCCCAGGCCGGTGGTCTGACCCAGGATATGGAATACCGGAGCCGACCCCAAAATGACGTTTTCATCCAATGGAAACAGCGAGGCACAGGTAGATATCTGTTCGTGGGCCCTTTCCACCACCAGACGATGGGTGATCGGCACCCCCTTGGGATGCTTGGTTGTGCCGCCGGTGTAGAGTATTTCTGCCAGATCGTCGGGGTCGGCCGGGTGTGAGGCCACCGGTTCAGCACCGCTATCCAAAAGCTTAGTCAGCTTAACGCTATGCCCCCCCTGCCCCGCCTTACCCCGGGGGACCTTATCGAACAGCCAGCCGAACAGGCGCTTATAAAAAGGTAATAGATCGGCCATGTTGCTGACGACCACCGTTTTGAGTTGGGTCGCCTCCATCACCCGAATCACGTAGCCGTAATTCCGGTCCGTGCAAACCACGGCCTTGGCTCCGGTATCGTTGGCGATATACTGAAGATCAAAGGGGGTATACATGGGCGTGATGGGGCAGACCACCAGCCCGGCTTTAAGCGCCCCCAACCAGGCGACTACCCAGTGCACTGAATTGGGCAAATAGAGGATAATCTTGTCGCCGGGAACCAGTCCCTGACGCAACAGTCCGGAGGCGAAGCGGTCCTTGAGTCTGTTGATCTGGGCGTAGCTAAAGGCCGTACCCAGATAAAAGACCGCCGCTTTGTGCGGGTAGCGCGCCGCGACCCTTTCGAAGGTCTCATGAATATTGCTTAATTCAACAATTGGTTTCATCGGTTACACTCCGAAATAGGCTGATTTGATCTCCGGATTCTCCATGAGTTCCGGCCCTGAGCCGGTTAGAGTCAGCATACCGTTTTCAATAACATAGGCGAAATCCAGCATGGGCAGCAGAGGTCTGGCAAACTGTTCGGCGATGACCAGGGTCACCCCGGTTTCCCGGCGGATGGCTTTGAGCGCCTTGACCAGTTGAGTCTGCATAGCCGGACTGAGGCCCAGCAGCGGTTCGTCTAATAGCATCAACTTGGGCCCCACAATCATGGCCATGGCGATGGCCAGCATTTGCTGCTCTCCGCCGCTGAGGAACCCGGCCTTGCGCTTTCGCCAACGTTCCAGATTGGGGAACAGGTTGAAGCCCATGTCCATGCCGCGCTTGATTTCCGCCCGGTTACGCAGGTGTCCGGCAATCTTTAAGTTCTCATCCACCGTGCTGTCGGGGAAAATGGGGTGACGCTCCCGGCAGAGAACGATGCCCTGTTGGGCCCGGATGTGCGGCGGCATATTACTAATATCCCGGCCCTCAAAAAGGATTTGGCCCATGATGGTGATGCGGACGCCGCCTTTGCGCTTCTCCTTGATCCGCATGTCATGGATAAGGCCGCTGATAGTATTCATCAGGGATGTCTTGCCGGCGCTGTTCGAGCCGATGACGCCCACGATTTGGCCGGTTCGGATTTCCATAGAAAGTTCATTGACTCCTATGGCATTTTCATAAAAGACCATTAAATTCTTGACTTCCAGCATGGCTTAGTCCTCCGTCTCACTGCCCAGGTACGCGGACTTGACTTCCGGGTTATTCATCACCTCTTGGGGTGCGCCATGGGCGATTTTCCGGCCAAAATTTAGGACTATCACCTGGTTGGCGATGCGGAAGAGTTCCCGCAACCGGTGTTCCACCATAATGATTGTGGCGCCCTGGGCCATCAACTTGTCGATGACCGGGACCAGGCTGGCCACTTCAGCCAGGCTCAGACCGGAAAAAAGCTCGTCCAGAACATATAGATCAGGCCGCAGCGCCATACACTTGGCCAGTTCCATGCGTTTCAGGTACCCGTGGGGGAGCGACCCGGCCCGCTGGGTGATAACCTGGGAGTCGCGTTCGAAACCAACCTCTTCTAAGAGATCCTTGGCCACGGCATCCCGGTCGCCGTATTTCCCCCCGGCCAGACGCCTGACCCGGGATGAGAACAGGGGAATAATGAGGTTTTTGAACGCCGGCAGTTCATAAAATGGTTTAACCATCTGAAAGGACCGAGCCACGCCGAGGCCGGCCAATTTATATGGCGGTAGCCCGGTCACGTCCTTTCCTTTATATAATATCTGTCCCTGATCAGGCTTAACAAAACCGGTCAGGAGGTTTACCAGGGTGGTTTTTCCTGATCCGTTCGGGCCGATAATCCCTAAAACCTGGTTAGCCTTTAATTCAAAGCTCACTCCGTCCACGGCCTTGATGCCCCCAAAAGAACGGGCCAGGCCTTTCGCTTCGAGAATAACGTCATCGCTCATTAGCTCACCTCAACCCATCGTTCGAACTGACAATATTTGCGCTGCAAGAAATGAAAGATTCCTTCAGGCAGCCCCACCGTGAACACCACCAGCAAGACCGCGTAGATGACACTTCTAAGGCCACCCAGCCCGCGCAGAAGTTCGTTTAGAGGCACCAGGATAAAGGCCCCCAACAGTGATCCGGCTAAGGTGCCCACACCACCCACTGCGGCGGCGGCGATGGGGATGATTGAGTAGTCCAAAGCAAAGACGGGAATACCCACAAACATGTAAGCATGAGTCATAAAGGCTCCGGCCAGAGAGGCGATGGACCCGGCGATGAGCAGGGCCTGGGCCTTGTACAGGTAGATGTTGATGCTGCCGGACATGACTGAGCGGTCGTTGTCCTTTATCCCTTTGAGGACCAGCCCGTAATCGGAATCCATCAGCCGGCGGAACCCGAACAGTGCCCCCCAGACGGCGACCATAGCCACAATAAATTCCACGTCAACCGAAGGCAACTGGCCCAGGCCGCTTATTCCCTCCGTGCCGCCGAAAATCTTGGTGGCTTCGATGATCCGCTCCAACATCAGAGGAAGCACCA
>JADFXY010000187.1:8328-8865 GCA_015233355.1 Deltaproteobacteria bacterium
AGAGTGACCATGGCGAAATAAATGCCCCGAAGCCTCAATACAGGTAATAACAGAATGGTACAGATGACGGCCCCGAGCACGGCCGCCAGAGGAATGGTCAACCAGGGGGGAAGGCCGTAGTAATGATTTAATATCCCGGCCACGTAGGCCCCGACGCCGAAGAATAGGGCCTGGCCCAGAGAGACCATGCCCGTAGAGGCGAGCATGTCCCAGGAGATGGCCAGGAGGGCGAACATAGCAGTTGAAACCAATACTCTTTGCCAATAAAGAGGTGCCACGAGCCCTAAGATAACCAGGGCCGCCACCGGGATGACCCTGGGGCCCAGCAGATAGAGCATCTCCCGCCAGGAATTGAGGGCGAATATATCTTCGCTGCGGGCATGGATTCCCCGGTCGATCCTTTCCAGTCTTCGTCCCGCCGACTTATCGTTTGCTTTCAAGTTCTTTCCTCCAATTCCTTCTGGTGGCCGAACAGCCCCGAAGGTTTGACGATCAGGATAATCAGAATGGCGACCAGGCTGACGATCATCGTCCAGT
>JADFXY010000188.1:0-8859 GCA_015233355.1 Deltaproteobacteria bacterium
GGACTCAATTAACGGTGAGAGGGCCTGGTCCAGCTTATCCATCAGAGCCGGATACCCGTCCGTAACGCCGTGGTCTATGGCTGTTTCCAGGGCTGCGGCGGCATCTGATATCCCCTTGGCGGAGAGGTTCCCGGTTACTCCCTTCAAGGTATGGGCCGTGCGTTGGGCGGAGGCATAGTCTTTGTCCTCTAAAGCCTGACGCAATCTGTTCCCTACTTCACTAAAATCACAATAAAAGTCTTGTAGTAATTTAATCAGCAGGGCCCGATTTCCATTCAGCCTTTTAAGCGCCGCGGCGATGTCGAGTCCGGGCAGGGTATCCGGAAGTTGGGCCGAACCAGCCTCATCTTGTAGAGGCGCGGAACGGAGGCTAAACGGACGCCGGCCCCCGGGGTCTGGTTTGATCCATCTGGCCAGGGTGGACAGAAGTTCCTCCGGATCGACCGGCTTGGGAATGTGATCGTTCATTCCGGCTTCCAGGCACTTCGTCTTTTCCGTGACCAACGCGTGGGCGGTCATGGCGATGATGGGCAGATCCAGGATACCCAGGTCCCGGCGAATCAACCGGGCGGCCTCGTAGCCGTCCATTACCGGCATCTGCAGGTCCATCAACACCGCATCTAACCAGGAGAACATCTCTGCGACCAGTTCCACCGCTTTTTGACCATTGCCGGCCAGCTTGACGTTCAATCCGGCCCCTTCCAGAATCTCTCGGGCGACCTGTTGATTAATTTCGTTATCATCCACGACCAGGACCTGAGCCCCCCGAATCGCCTCCAAAGTCTCTGTTTGGACATTTTCCGGCGGCAAAATGTGCCGGGGTCTGTCGCCTTCCCTTTGAAAAACATTCACAATGGCGGCGAATAAAAGGGATGCGCTGACCGGCTTAACCAAGAATCCCTCTATCCCCAATTCTTCAGCCTGGTGCATGACCGTTTCCCGGCCATAAGCTGTAACCATAAATAAAGTTGGGATTTTTGGCAATTGGGGATGATTCTTGATCCGCCGGGCCGTTTCGATTCCATCCATCTCCGGCATCTTCCAGTCGAGCAGGACCAGGTCATAGGGTGGTTCGTCCTGATCTGCGGCGCGGGCCAGCTCGGCCAGGGCCGCCGGACCGGAATCAACGGATTTGACCTGAAAGGAAAAAGAAACCAGGATGCTTTCTAAAATTTCCAGCGATGAGGCGTTGTCATCCACCACCATGACTCTTAACCCACGCAGGTCGATTAGCGCGCTCGACGGTTTTTCCGAACCTGTGGGTTGTAGACCGAGATCAACGGTGAAGATGAAGGCGCTTCCCTGCCCCAGGATGCTTTCCACCTGAATATCCCCGCCCATGAGTTCCACCAGCCGCTTGCTGATGGCCAGGCCCAGCCCGGTGCCGCCATATTTCCGAGTAGTAGATTCGTCGGCCTGAGAGAAGGCTTGGAAGAGCTTCGACTTTTGCTTGTCTGTCAAGCCTATGCCGGTATCTCTAACGCAAAATCTGAGGGTCACCCCATAGTCGCTCCGGGAAACCAACTCCGTGGACACCACGATCTCACCGGCAGCGGTGAACTTGACGGCATTGTTGATCAGATTGGTCAACACCTGGCCCAATCGTAAAGGATCGCCGACTAAGGCGGTGGGGACGTCGGGATCGGTCCGAAAAAGAACCTCCAAGCCTTTTTCATCTGCTTTTTGGCCGACCATGTCGGAAATTCCTTCCAGAACCTGGTCCAGATGAAATCTGGTCGCTTCGATATCAATTTTCTTGGCTTCGATCTTGGCGAAATCCAAGAGGTCGTTGATAATGCCCAGCAAGGAGCGGGAGGAAGATTGAATTTTGCTTAGATAGTCACGTTGCTTGGGACTCAGGTCCGTTTTGAGGGCCAGGTGGCTTAGCCCGACAATGGCATTCATGGGGGTCCGAATCTCATGACTCATATTGGCCAGGAATTGGCCTTTGGTCCGATTGGCTGCTTCGGCCTGCTCCCTGGCCAGCTCCGCCCGGATATTGGCTCGCCGCATGGCCTCACAGACGCCTGAGATCAGCGCACCGTTTACGAGAAAGACAACCATGCCCAGCCAATCAGCGAAATCGCGGATAACGGGTTGACCGGCATACATCGGCCATATGAACAATATAATAGAGGCGGAGAGAACCGTACACAATAAACCGGAAACCAGGCCTCCGTAAAGGGCCGCGACTGTAACCGCCGGATAGAAGGTCAAATAACAAAGACGCAAACCCAGAGATTGCAGTGGCCACACCCGCAGGGCGGCCCCGGCCGCGGTGACCGCTATAGCCACCACATATGGTGACCAGGCAAAACGAAATGATTTCTTCAGGTCCATATCTTTACCCACGATCGGTAACACGCAACCAGCAACAAAAAGCCGGAAGCCGGAGACACGCAACACCATATGTCATTGTCCCCTGGGAATCAAGACGTAATGAATGGTGTTAATTATTATATATAGATCCAGCAGAGCTGATTGGGACTGAATATAAAACAGATCGTACTGAAATTTTTCCAGTTCCTCGGTGATAGAGCCGACGTAGGGCATATTAATCTGGGCCCAACCGGTGATCCCTGGTTTGACCACGTGTCGGATGGGGTAAAAATTTATTCTTTGTTTTACCCGGCGGGCGAAGTCAGGTTTCATCGGCCGGGGTCCGATAAAGCTCATCTCTCCTATAAGCACGTTAATCAACTGGGGAAGCTCGTCCAACCGCATCCGGCGTAAATGTTTTCCTATTCTGGTGACGCGCGGGTCATCTTTCCTGACCCACAGGCTGCCGAATTTTCGCTCAGCGTCCACGACCATGGTCCGGAATTTATAAATTTTAAACGGAATTTCCAACAGTCCCAATCGTTCCTGAGTAAAAAACACCGGGCCGGGAGATTCCAATTTGATGGCCAGGGCGATGAGCAGCAGTATGGGGGAAAACAACACCAGGAGCACAAGACTGCCCATCCGGTCGACCATGGCCTTAGCCTTTAGAAAAATATCCCGTTCCGGTAAAAGGAGGCCCATGAAGTTCAGCCTCCACTGATTATCCACAAAGAAAATAGGCGTCTTGAGAGTTAATTTGCGATAAAATGAAGGTAGATCCATCAGCCTCATTCCCGACACCCGGAGTTGCATAAGCAAATCAATATCAGCCGAATTCAATTGTTGAGTATCTTCCGGGATGGCGATCATGTCAATGTTTGGGATGGTGCTTAATTCCTCAATCGTGGCTACGAGAGTCACGTGGCGCGGGACATCCTCAAGCACGGGGCATAATGTCTCGTCATTGGAGGAAAAGATGCAAATCGCGGCCAGGTCGATCTCGATGCCGTTGTATGGAAGCAAATCTCTCAAATATTCATTGGCATACTTGGGAGATAAGATTATACCCACCCTGGGCAGCTTGATGTTTTTCATCACCACGGTATTGAAAAAGAGCCGCCACGAGGTGATCAAAAGAATAATTACAGGTATTTTGGTGATGATGACGATGCGGCCCATTCCAGGAAGATACTTAGAAAACATGAAACTATAGATCACCGGGGGAATGGCGTTGATGATCACCGCCAACATGATTCGGGGCAGGAGCGAATAGACTCTGGACGTGAGGTGTTCCAGTGTGTACAGGCCAAATATATAGAAGGTGATGAAGTAGAAGAAAATGGTCGGCAAGATGATGATAGATTGTCTCGGCAACATCGAATAATCAAAGTTGCCTCTAAGTACCCAGTACAAAGAAAAAACCAACAACTCACCAAAAATAATGCACAGATCGTCACCAATAAGGAGAACCAGCTTGCGTCTAAAAATAGGACTGGAAAAAATGGATCTCATCCGGCGGATTCCCTTTTCGGTGTCGCTCAATCGGGTTGCGGGTTACGCGTTACGGATTAATGTCTTTGAGTTAAGGCTTGATGAATAACGGGTGACTGGCTCAGAGCCAATGAAGGTCAAGACTTGAAACAGTCGGTGCTAGGCATTGAACGGTCATAATTATTCCTTTAGAGGTGACCTGGTCGCTTGTTGTCTTAAACCCGCAACCTGATCATCTCAGCCCAGGGTCATCTCTTAAGAGTTGCTCAAAATACTCGATGGTTTTGAACAAACCATGCTCCAAGGACACGCTGGGCGACCATCCCAGATTTTGGTTGGCCAGGCTGATGTCGGGGCGGCGTTGCCTGGGGTCGTCTTGGGGAAGCGGTTTAAGAACCAACTCCGATTTCGATCCGGTCAGGCCGATGATCTTCCGGGCCAGGTCCTCAATGGAAAATTCAGAAGGGTTACCCAGATTCACCGGTCCTACAAACTCATCCGGTCCATTCATCAGCCTGACCAGTCCCTCGATCATGTCATCCACATAGCAAAAAGACCGGGTTTGGGTCCCATCGCCATAGATAGTTATATCTCTGTTAGTTAGAGCTTGCAAGATAAAATTGCTGACGACGCGGCCGTCATTGGGGTGCATCCTGGGACCATAAGTATTAAAAATTCTGGCCACCTTGATTCTCAATTTGGTTTGGCGATGATAATCGAAGAACAGGGTCTCCGCGCAGCGTTTGCCCTCATCGTAACATGATCTGATGCCGATCGTATTAACATTTCCCCAATAATCCTCTGTTTGCGGATGCACATGAGGATCACCGTAAATCTCACTGGTGGACGCCTGGAGGATTTTGGCTTTTACTCTCTTGGCCAGGCCTAACATATTGATGGCGCCCATGACATTGGTCTTGATGGTCTTAATCGGATTAAACTGGTAATGGATCGGTGAAGCCGGGCAAGCCAGGTTATAGACTTCATCAACTTCTAAATAAATGGGGTGGACCAAGTCATGGCGGATCAGTTCAAAATTTTGCCGGCCGATTAGATGAATTATGTTATTTTTATTGCCGGTAAAGAAATTGTCAAGACATAACACATCATGCCCCTCCGCGACCAACCGATCACACAGGTGCGAGCCTAAGAAACCGGCCCCGCCGGTGACTAACACGCGTTTACTACTGAACATTGGCGAACCCTCATCGTTGATTGCATATTCAAAAGAAGCCGTTTCGTTGCCCATTCGACATATTGAAGCCGCAATATATCCTCCTTGACCCCAAACAGGCAAGGAAGAAATTCAAGTCCTCGAAATGAAAAAAATCAAGTTAGCGGTACGTGCTGCCGGCTACAAAGTCTGATTATTTTGTCGATTCCGCCCGCACCTTATCATCCCGGCCGGGCCCGGCCTCATGAATTTATTCAGCCTGCCCCGGAGAAAACTTAGATTTTGGGTAGGCAGCCTCGGCTGTTTGAGGTATAATGACGACCGGTCCAGCCAGGAGAGCCTATCACCCGTTTCGGTCTGGTTGATTCGGACGGCTGGTCGGACTTGTTTTAGAACTTAATCTGTCGGGGAGGAGTCGAAAATGGTGTCGTATCGGAAGGCCGGGACTGGGGGGCAGTCTATTCCAGTCCAAAGTCGGGCCCCACAGGGGGCCTTTGAACAGTTCGAGGCCTCAGCCCTGTATTGTCCTAAGTGTCGGCAAGCAGTACCTGTCCGCAAGAGACTCTTGCTGGTGATTCCAGAAGGTGACAAGTATGAATATTTGTGTGTTCACTGCGGCACCAGCGTGGGAGACAAAATTGAAAAGAACCTGGCGCCGGCTGGTATCATTCTTCAGTGACCGGCCGGCCAAGGCCAAGATCTGCCATGGGTATGACGGCCGGTTACGTGGCTCGTTCCAGAAAAAGCAAGCGCCGGCAACGGGGTCGAGGGCACCGGTACCCGCTTAGGTCAAAGGTTATAATTTTCCAGAATGATATCCTGAAAGGCAATGATAAATGACTACATTATTCGAGTCCAGCAGCATAAATAGCCTGAATCTGTCTAATAGATTCGTCAGATCTGCCACTTGGGAAGGACAGGCGACCGCCGAAGGAGCTGTTACCCCAAAGCTGATCTCCACAATGACCGCGCTGGCCGAAGGTGGGGTGGGCCTGATCATCACCAGCCACGCTTATGTCCGGCCGGAAGGGCATGCCACCCCCTGGCAGATCGGCGTGTACAGCGATGAGTTGGTGCCGGGGCTTCAACAGATGGCTGAAGCGGTTCATGCTTCCGGGGGCAAGATTGTCCTGCAACTGGCCCACGCCGGCAACTTTGCGGCTGAACAGCTTATCGGGCAGCCTCCCCTGGTTGTTTCAAATTTCGACGGCCTGGCCGGATCACCTCGCCAAGAAATAACCACCGAAGATATTAGAGAACTGATCACGGCCTTTGCTGATGCAGCCCGCAGAGCTAAGTCGGCCGGCTTTGATGGGGTGCAGATTCACGCCGCCCACGGGTACCTCCTCAGCCAGTTTCTTTCTCCCGCATTCAACAGGCGGAAAGACGACTATGGTGGAGACATTCGTAACCGGGCCCGGATTATCCTTGAAATTTATTCCGCCATCAGACGTGCTGTGGGCACGAATTACCCGGTCTTGATCAAGATGAACTGCCGGGACTTTATAGAGAATGGAATGACCCTGGAAGAGTCTCTCCTGGTGGCCAGGCTTCTGTCCGAGGCCGGCCTCGATGCCGTTGAATTGAGCGGCGATATGCTTAGCGGCAAACTGACTCCTTCCCGAAAGGGCATCACTTCCGAGGAGAAAGAAGCCTATTTTGGAACAGATGCCCGCGCTTTCAAACAAAGAATCAATGTCCCGCTGATTTTGGTCGGGGGGATACGGTCATTCCAGGTGGCCGAGCGGCTCGTGTCGGATGGGGTGGCCGATTATATCTCCATGAGCCGGCCGTTCATCAGGGAACCGGACTTGATCAAGCGTTGGAAAGAAGGAGACCGCCGCAAAGCCGAATGCAACTCGGATAACCTATGTTTCAGGCCGGCCTTCAAAGGCGAGGGAATATACTGTGTGGCCCAGAGACTTGAGAAAACGAGCTGACCGCTTATGGGCAACCTATCCGTGTTAACAAACGGTATGAGGTGATGATGAAGGAACATTCGATAGATCAAGAGAATCTGCTGGTTACCAAGGCGGCCTTGTCGCCCCTGGCTGAGAAATACCATATCACCCCACCCAAGCCCGCCTTAGGGGATAATGTCGCCGACGTGGACCGGATTAAGCGGGCCCTGCGCGTCGCTTACGACATTAACCACGTCTGGTCCCCATTGTCGCGGCTGGGGAGGCTGTCGCAAGGGCTTCGAGACGCCGATTTCGACGCGACGATTACCCTGGCCCGATCTGAAGAAGGCGGCTACCAGATTATCGATCTGGAGGCCGGTGACGTTACCGAGGCCAATTACGGCCTGGCCATAGATCTGGGGACGACCACGATTGTCTTTGCCCTGCTGGATATGACCGTCGGCCGGGTCATCAGCCAGGTTTCAGCGGTTAACCCCCAGGTCACGTATGGTTCGGATATCCTGACCAGGATACACTGCTCAGCCAAGAACGAAGGGCATCTGCAACTCCGCCGGGCCGTGATCGATGGGTTCAATCAGGTCATTCATGGTCTGGTCCAGGCCGCCGGGATAAAAGCAGATAATATCTATTCCCTGTGCGTGGCCGGAAACACCACCATGACCCATTTCTTTCTGGGGCTGGATACCTTCCATATCTGCCGGGAGCCTTACATTCCGGTGGTCAACCGGCCGGATCTGACCTCAGCCGGGGAGCTGGGCATCGGCATCCATCCCGCCGCCCCGTGCCTGATCATGCCCAATGTGGGTAGTTATTTCGGCGGTGACCTCATCGCCGGGATCCTGGCCTCGGGATTGGACGAGGGCGATGACGTCTCCATTCTGGTTGACGTGGGGACCAATGCCGAGGTGGTTCTGGGCAACAAAGACTGGCTGGTGGCCTGCGCCGGGGCGGCCGGGCCGGCATTAGAGGGGGGCGTGGCCAAAATGGGGATGATGGCCGGGCCGGGAACCATTGAGCGCATTCGCATCGACCGCCGGACTTTGAAGCCGTCCTATTCGGTTATAGGCGACATCAAGCCCATCGGCATTTGCGGGTCGGGTTTGATCGATTTGTTGGCCGAGTTGTTTACCTGCGGCATCATCAACTCCAAGGGCAAGTTCATCCTGGAGAGTGGTTGTCCGCGCCTGGTGGAGGACGAAGGCATCTGGGGCTATCAGGTTGTGCCGGCCGCGGAGTCGGGGCATGGCCGGGATGTTATCGTATCAGAAGTGGATATCACCATCTTACTGGCCTCAAAAGCGGCCATGTACACCATCCTCCGGACCATCACGTCCACCGTGGGTTTGGACATTCACGACATGGCTAAATTCTATGTGGCCGGAACATTCGGAAATTATATCGACCCGGAAATGGCCATCACCATCGGCATGATCCCGGACCTGCCCCGGGACAAGTACCAGCCGCTGATGAACAGTTCCTTAACCGGCGCAGCGTTGGCCCTGCTCTCGGCCGAAAAACGAGCCCGCATACCTAAAATCTGCGATAAGATCACCTATGTAGAGTTGAACGTCAATGCCGAATTCATGACCATGTTTGCCGCGGCTAAGTTTATTCCCCATACGGATCTGTCTCTGTTCCCAACGGTGACGATCCCAAAGCCGGATGCCGCGGCAAACCGGCTCCGGGCTGGATTATAACATTTCAGGCCACCGGATTTCTCAGGGCGTTGTCCCAATGCGGTTGAATTAAGCTGCGGCTTAACCATCTTCGGATGTGATAAGATTCCTCACATTCGTTCGGAATGACAAATTTACGTCGTCATTCCAGATGGTCCACTTCCCTGTCATTTCGAGCGAAGCGAGAAATCTTAACGTCGCACCCTTCATTCAACAACATTGGCCGGTTAGCCTGGTCTGCCGGCCTTACCCAATGGCCTATGAGACCAAAAGG
>JADFXY010000189.1:0-8785 GCA_015233355.1 Deltaproteobacteria bacterium
AAACATCATGGCGTAATCGCCGCTTAAAGTGACTGGGTCCAACTTCATATGAATCACCATCGTCATAATAACCGTAGAGGCGTCCCCGGGAATTACGGCTATATTATCGCGGCTGGACATATGAAGCGACACCTCCAAAACGTTGTTTCTCAACTCGGCGTTTCCATTGGTGACATAAACGGTCCATTCATTCTTACTAAATATATTGTTGAGAGTGGTTAAGCCGGCCAACACAAGATGGCCGTTGCCAATACCCAACACCCCGACTCTTATCGACGGAATCGAATCAGCGATAACGTTTTGCAATGAGGCCGGAACCGTTTTTCCCGGAACAGAAAGGTTCCAACAATATTCAAGGGCGGAACACTCGGCTGCGGCCATATGACCGATCACCAGGACGCCGGCTAACAGCAAAAAAAATAATCTTGATTTCTTCATCTGTTATTATTCCTTTCTTATAGTTGACCGTCACGGTCCGTGATATTCAAACGGCCCCCCGGTTGCATGAAGCCTTAGTACGCCGGTATGCCGTTATTGTCTCCGGTCTGCCCGCCTCCCGGGCAAGCAGGACGTTGTCTCTCTTTTTGCCGGTTGCACGCATGTCGGTCTTGCACCTACTTACACGGCACGGAGGTGACGGTTCCGTCAAAAAAAGTCCCCTTTAATTGTAACGGTCCGTTTGTCCCATCAAGTGTCCTGGCGTAATCTCCACTAAGGGTAACCGGGTTCAATCTCATAAAAATCATTATGGAGCCCAAGGCGTCAGTGGAACCGGGAAGAAGAGAGATTTTATTGCGACTGGCCATATGAAGCGACACGTCCAAGACGTTATCCACCATCTCGGCATTGCCGTTAACGACAAAGGTATTGTATTTACCGTCTATAACACTTATAATTTTAGCCGAGCCGGCTAAAACGTAATGGCCGTTGCCTAGATCCAGTACGCCGACTCTGATCGACTCGGGGGGAGTCGTCATTCCCGGATAAGACAGGTTCCAGCAATATTCAAGGGCGGAACACCTTGCCGGGCTAAGAGGACTAACCACCAGAATGCCGGCTACTAACAAAAGGATTAATCTTAATGTCTTCATCTTCCGCTACTCCTTTTTTGTTTGTCCTTGGCGCAGGATTAGTTGGGTTAATCAATAATAATTCGCTGATACCTTAGCCTGAGGCAACCAGGTTCGCCCGCGTCGGAGGTGTCCCTTGGGTTGCGTTTGGCGGCAAGCTTTTTATGGGAAAGAAACGGAATAAGATGCTTGTCCATTATGGTTCCTAACATAAATACAGCGTAATTTCAAGATGTTTTCTCTGCCTTTTATCCAGGTTGACCAGGCCTTCCATCGGCGCCTGACGGAAGGGGACCGCCGAAAAAGTGGGACCAAATTAAACCCTAAAAAGAAAAAAGGACTTGAGGCTTTCACCTAAGTCCTTGTTTTCTGTGGTGCCGAGGGACGGAATTGAACCGCCGACACGGGGATTTTCAGTCCCCTGCTCTACCGACTGAGCTACCTCGGCCTGGAATTGCGTATACCCCAACGTCTGGATGATGTCAAGCATTTTTTCAGAGCTTGAGTCAAGGCATCTGGCGGCGCGGGGATATGTAGACGAACCTGAACTAATTGCGTCAATTCTGCTTGCAATGTTTCTTTGTTTATTCTAATAACCTTATCAACTGGAAACCCGGCGTGATAATGCGGCCGGACTGGTGGGATTGTTTCCTCCGGGAATGACTGAATGAGCTCGGTTTTCAGAATAACCGGGCCGGTTGGATAGAAGGAGCGGATTCATGTCTGATGGCCGGATTCCACAAATCGGGGTTGTTTTTCCCCGGACTGATGCCTTAACCAAGGTGAGCGGGGAGGAAAAATTCGCGGCCGACTATTATGGCCGGGATCTTGTTTGGGCCGGAGTGAAGCGAGCCGGGATTCCTCATGCCCGGCTAACGTCATTGGATGTCGACCAAGCCCGGCTAGTCCCCGGAGTGATCGCCGTGTTAACCCATCGGGATATCCCGGGGGAGAACCGGCAGGGAGTCGTCCGCAAAGACCAGCCGGTCTTGGTCGACGACAAAGTCCGCCATGCCGGTGACGCCCTGGCCCTGGTCCTGGCCGAATCCAAACCGGCATTGGCCGCGGCCCTGAATAGCATCAGGTGTGAGCTTGAGCCGCTCCCCGGTGTGTTTGATCCGGAGCAGGCCCTGGCTGAAGGCGCACCTCTGGTCCACGAAGATAATCCGGGAGGCAATCTCCTGCTCAAAGCGGAAGTCAAAACCGGAGAGACCGAGTCAGCCTGGGAAGAATGCGCCGCCGTGATCGAAGCCTGTTTTGAGACCCCGCACCAGGAACACTGCTTTCTTGAAACTGAATCCGGATGGGCCAAAGTCGAATCTGACGGGAAGATCGTAATTGTGGCCTCCACCCAGACGCCTTTTCGAGACCGCACCGAGGTGGCCCAGGTGTTGGGCCGAGACCACACCGGCATCCGAGTTATCGCCCCCTACGCCGGCGGCGCTTTTGGCGGCAAGGATGGGATTAGCGTCCAGAGTTTACTGGCCCTGGCCGCCTTACACTCCCAAAGCCGACCGGTCAAGATGTGGTGGGACCGGGAAGAAAGCTTCTCAGCCGGGACAAAGCGTCACCCGGCCCGGATGTACTATCGGTTGGGGGCTAAAGCCGACGGGACCCTGCACGCTGTCGAGGTCCGGCTCTACCTTGACACCGGGCCCTATGATCATTTAGGCGGGGCGGTTATGACTCAGGCCGTGGAACATAGCGGCGGTCCGTACCGGATTCCCCACGCCTGGTTGAGAGGCTGGTCTGTCTACACGAACAACCCCATTGGCGGAGCTTTTCGGGGCTTTGGGGTGGCCCAGGTGACGGCGGCCATGGAACAGATGATGGACCTGCTGGCGGTCAAACTTGACCTGGATCCGATACAGCTCCGGTTAAAGAACGCGATCCGCCGCGGGGATAAGAATTGTGTCGGGGTGACTTTGACCGGTTCTGCCGGATTAAGCGAGTGCCTGGAAAAAATGGCCGAACATCCCGGCTGGCAAGAACGGCAGACCTGGATTCGGGCCGCCGGGCCGTTAAAACGCCGGGGGGTGGGCCTGGCCGCGGTGATGCAAGCCGTGGGTTATGGTCCTTTTGTACCCGACGTGGCCAATGCCAAGGTGGAACTCACCCTGGAAGGAAAAATCCGGGTCTATTCCGGGGTCGTGGATATGGGTCAAGGCAATGCCGCCACCAACCTCCAGATCGCCGGCAGCATCCTGAGCCAGACCCCGGCCCAAATGGAGCTGATCCTGCCCGATACCGACCGGACATTGCCTTCCGGGTCAGCCTCGGCCAGCCGGTGTACCTACACTTTCGGTAACGCCCTGATTGGGGCCGCCCAGGCGCTAAAGGACAGAATTCTGCAACGATCAGCCGACTTACTCATGGCCGCCGGACCCGACGAACTGGTTCTGGTCTCGGGATTGGTCAGGCGGGTGACCACAGGGCAAGAAATCCCCCTGGCCGTGCTGGCCAAATGGTTGACCGACGCTGAGCGCATCGCGGTTTATCGTTTCCGGGCCCCGGTGGCCCAAGAGAGGCCGGCAAAAGACGATCAGGTCAGACTGCACGGCCTACCCCATTGCATCTTCTCCTATGGGGCCCACCTGGCCATGGTCGAAGTAGACGAATTGACCGGGGCGGTGGAGGTCAAAGGATACCTGGCCATCACCGACAGCGGCCGGGTGCTCAACCCTCAGACCTACGAACAGCAGATCCACGGGGGGATCGTCCAGGGCCTGGGCTATGCCCTGAGTGAGGACTTCCGGGTGACGGACGGTTTAATTCAGACGTCCGACCTGGCGACTTATATCATCCCGACGGCCATGGATGTCCCGGATATGTTGTCCATTCCGGTGGAGATCAACGAGCCGACCGGTCCTTTCGGCCTGAAAGGGGTGGGCGAGGTGGCCATGAATGGTCCGCTTCCGGCGGTAGCCAATGCCGTGGCCGCGGCCTGTGGCAAGCGATGCTATAGTTTTCCGCTCACCTCAGAACGGGTTCTCCAGGTCATGACCGCGTCTTAATTCAGCACCATTGGGGGTAATCGTTGAAGATCAATTTTGTTTTAAATGGTCGAGAAATCGAGCTGACGGTCCCGTCCGATATCCGGGTGGTGGATCTGTTGCGGGAAGAACTCGATCTGACCGGAACCAAGGAATCGTGTGGTTCAGGCGAATGCGGTGCTTGCACTATCCTGGTGGATGGCCAGAGCCGCCTGTCTTGCTTGATGCTGGCCGCTCAGCTCCAGGGCCGGGAAGTGACAACGATCGAGGGATTGGCCGGAGACAAGGGGCGGCATCCGGTCCAGGAGGCTTTTGTCTCCGCCGGGGCGGTCCAATGCGGCTTCTGCACCCCCGGAATGGTCCTGGCCGCGGTTGATTTGTTGGAGCGCCGGCCCGACCCTTCCCGCTCGGAGATACGAGAAGGGCTGAGCGGCAACCTGTGTCGCTGCACCGGATACCAGAAGATTGTCGATGCGGTGGAGATGGCTGTCCACCGAGAGGAAGGCTAGCCCATGCGAGAGGTATTCTTGCCTCGAACGTTGGATGAATTGTGGGACCTGCTCCTACGCCGGCCCGAGGCCGCCATCTATGCCGGGGGGACGGATGTGCTGGTTAAGCTGCGGGCGGGATTGATCTCCGCGTCCGGGCTGATCTGCCTGGAGCGGATTGAAGAGTTAAGAGGCGTCCGGGATCAGGGAGATGAAGTCTACATCGGGGCCGCGACGACCCATCGGGCCTTGCTGGCCGATCCCGTCATCCAGGAGTATTTTCCTGTTTTGATCCAGGCCCTGAGCGTCCTGGGCTCCCCACCCGTCCGCAACATGGGGACGATTGGCGGCAATGTGGTGACGGCCTCTCCGGCCGGGGATACCTTACCGCCGCTCTATGTCCTGGATGCGGAGGTGGAAGTACGATGGGGGGACGGCGCAAAACGATTGCCTCTGAGCCAATTCATCTTGGGACCGGGCAAGACGAGTCTGGGACCGGGCCAATTGTTGACCGGCGTCCGGCTGAAAAAATCGGCTGATTATAACGTGCATCACTTCGAGAAGGTAGGCCAAAGAAAGGCCCTGGCCATCGCCGTGGTCAGTCTGGCGGCTGTCCTCAAGGTGTCCGACTCCGGCCGGATAGAAAAGGCCCGTCTGGCCTGGGGTAGTGTCGGGCCGACAGTGATCAGGTCTGTGGAGGTTGAGAACGCCCTGGAGGGCCGGATTATCTCCCGAAATACCCTGGGCCGGGCCGCGGCTCTAGCCCAGACAGCCGTATCGCCCATCGACGATATCCGGGCCAGCGCGGCTTATCGTTGCACCGTAGCCGGAAACCTGCTGTTGAGATTGATTAACTACGCTCGTTAAAGACCATGACCGGCAGTGCAGTAACCAGGCGGCCGGCCCAGAAAGATACCTATAGAGAGACAGGGTGGGGCCATAATGCCGGCTGATGACAAACTATTCACCAAAGAATTTGTGGCGCTGAATGGAGTGATTTTTATAGCCTTCAGCAACATGGCGATATTTTATGGATTTGAACGGTTTCTGGCCACCTTGCCCATCGCCCCCAAATGGTTTGGTCTGTTAATCGGTCTATTTGCCCTGGCCACCCTGATCATCCGGCCGGTGATCAGTCCGTGGTCTCATCCCGGCAATGCCAAAAAATGGATGACCTATGGGATCGTTTCGGTCATCATTTCGTTATTGCTGTATCATTTGGCCGTCAACTGGTGGGCCATGTCTCTGATTCGGGTGTTTCACGGGGCCGGTCATACGGTCTTGGTCACCGCCGCCACCGCCTTGATTGTTAGTTATATCCCGGAGAAGAGGAGCGGCCAGGCTTTCGGGGTTATCACCGCGCTGACGCTGGTGCCCTACGGACTCATTCCTCCACTGGCCGGGCTGGTGTCCAGATCTACCGGCAGCTTTCTCTATTTGATGGATGCCTCGGCTATAATGCTGGTCCTGGCCTTTCCTTTGTTGGCCCTGATCAGGGGCAAGACAACAGAGGGGGAAGCCCGGCGGAGGGACCGGATAAGGTGGCCGGAGATTGCGAATATCTTGAAGGATCGAAATGTTATCCTGTTGCTGCTGAGTTGTCTATTGGTCTGGACGGCTTTTGCGCCCGTCTTTTTTCTCGTTGATGGTTACGCCAAAAAAATTGGGGTGATGGATACCGGCTGGTTTTTCACCGCCTCAGTCTTCACCGAGATATTCGTCCGCCTGGTGGCCGGGAAGTTATTTGACAAAATCAGTAAGGTCATTTTGTTGGCTGGATCTGCGGCCTGGCTCATCTTGGGCTACCTGGCTTTGGCTCATTGCTCGACCGCGGCGGAACTGTATATTCTGGGCGCTTCCCTGGGATTAGGGTGGGGCGTGGCCATGCCGGTGATAAACGGCCTGATGTTCGACACCTCGTCCTCCAGACACAGACCATTATTGACCAATTTGCTTTTCGAGATGTACCAGGGCGGCTTTTTACTGGGTCCGGTGGTCGGCACATATGTCATGAACAACCAGGGATATCACGCCCTCTATTATGTGTGCGGAGGGTTGATCGCCATCGTCCTGGTTTTGACACCCTTTATTCGCACCCATCCCACGGCGGGTGAAGCCGGACTATCAAACGTCTAAGGCTGCATATCAGTTATCAACCATTCTAATATCTTCCTCAACGGATGTTCATGAAAGATTTTTGAGTGGCCGACCAGACCGGAGGGGCCTGGTCAGCCATGGTGCAGGGATAAGAAAGAACAGGGAGGATGGGACGATGATCAAAAAGATTAAATTGCCATAGCCTCGGTTAAGAGGTTGGGGCGGCTTAAAGATCGCCTCAGTGTGGCTTATTTGCTGTATTTGTCGATCCACTCATCGGTCAGAGACTTGCCTGTTTTAGGGTGATCCTTCTTTTTGGCCAGGCGATCCTGCTTGTGTTTATCCAATTGCGCTTGTTGTTCCGGAGTCAGGACCTTTGCGATCTGGGCCTTCACCTGAGCCCGATTGACGATCATTTCCTCAACAGCCGCGGCCACTGGTTTATAAGCGGCTCGAATGGCAGCTTCGGTGGCGTTGGGAGTGCTCATCGCGGTGCGGAGGTTCTGTTTGGCCGTTTTAAGGTTGGCCCGCAACGTCTGGCTCTGAGCTTTATTGGATTTAAGGATGGTTGCGATGGATTTTTTCTGAGCATCGGTCAGATCGAGTTTCGTCAGCGAATTTAGAATTCCACATGAACGCTTGTGGTGAAATCCGCCATAGGCGACGGCTCCGGAGACTGCGCCAACCATCACAAAGACCAGCATGAAGAAAACGATTAATGCCCTTTTCATAATTGCATTCCTTTCTGTTAATTAAAAACATGGTCTTGAATACCTCGTTTGATCAAAATCAAGACCGGTTATTTGCTCTTGATAGTATAGTCGCCGGTTCAGGGTAAAAGGTTACTCGAAAAAAAATAAAACAGCCGGGAACCTCCTCGATGATTTCATTAGATTGCTTAACGCCGCGACCCTACCACACGGCCAGGTTAAATCACGGTGTCTAACCTGGGCTGCCGCTCTTCCCTCGAATGGTTATGGTTTTTATGATCTGGGCGGGAAAGTTGGAGGGTGGGTGGGACTGGTATGATATGCCGGGAAACACCATCTCATTCAAACGGATCTGTTTTCGACGCAGGCGAGACCTGCGCCGGAGTTGTCATTCAGCCACTGGAAAATTGATCTCGTTCAAAGTAGCTTTGATCTTATCCAGAGAAGCCGGGGCATCCCACTCCACCGTGACGGTTTTCGTTCCAGGATCGCCCTCCACCTTGGCCACACCAGGCATCTCACTCAATTCCCGCTTGATATTCATCACGCAATGGCCACAGTTAATTTTTGGGATGGAAAATGTTTTTGACTCCATGATTTTCTCCTGTTGGTTGGTTGCTCGGTGCCGGTTGCTCGGTGCTCGGTGCCGGTTGCTCGGTGCTCGGTGCTGGTTGCTCGGTTATTTGTTAAGTACGCTGAAACTTATACACAACCCTAAACGAGTAACAAGCAACAGGTAACCAGCAACAAACACCGATGTTACGGCCTGATTTCCTCAAATTCGTCTTTTAGGGACATGGTCAGGCTGAAAACCCCGCTTTCAATATTCCGCGTCAGGTTAGGAAAAACCTTTCGAAACACCTTCATCATCTTGGTGTTCTCAGCCAACACATCGGCGATCAGGGTGTCTATTCCTTTGTCCTTAGCAATGGTGGCCAGGTATTTCAGCAGAAAGGTGCCTAGCCCGAATCCATGCCAGGTGTCGTGAATGGCGAATGACACCTCGGCCGCATTGGACTCGAGGTCAAGGTGATACAAGGCTACGGCGATGATCTCCGGATAACCCCGGTATTCAGTAATCCCGACAATCGTCATTTTCTGGTGATAATCAATGTTGACCAGTTGTTGCATCCGGCTGTGGGGGGCTTCCCTGACCACGTGGAAGTACCGCAGATAGATGGCTTCGTCAGACATGGTGTAAAAAAGGTCTCGAAGCATGGTTTCATCCACCGGTTTAATCGGTCGGAAAAAAACGGGCACCCCATTCTTAAAACTCCGAATTATTTCCAACTGCTCTGGATAATTATCGACTGAAGAAGGGGGAAGTTGATCTGCAAAAATATAATGCTGCTTCTTGGCTGCGAGCATTAATCGTTGTCTAAAACGAGGATGGGCAATATTTATCAACTGGAGCGAGCGCTCAAAGA
>JADFXY010000018.1:0-15959 GCA_015233355.1 Deltaproteobacteria bacterium
CTCAAATGGTTGACTCAAATGGTTGACTCAAATGGTTGACTCAAATGGTTGACTCAAATGGTTGACTCAAATGGTTGACTCAAATGGTTGACTCAAATGGTTGACTCAAATGGTTGACTCAAATGGTCGACTCAAATGGTCGACTCAAATGGTCGACTCAAATGGTCGACTCAAATGACAAACGGCGGTTGACATAATATGGTTGACGCCAACGAAAAGGTGATTTGCATTGGCGGTCCATTGCCGGGGGCAAGCTCACCACTGACGAGTCCACCGTCTTAAATATACGATGGACTTCCGTAGCACACTCAATCAGTTAATCTGCATGATCACAATTTAGACCGATGCGAAATCCTGGGCGTAAATAAAAAAAGCCGCGTTTTTCGGCGGTATAGCCATACCAGCCATGAAGCGGTCCGTTTGACGGAGCTTCTAAACGCGACTTTTTTTATATCATACTATACCGTTGACCTGATGTCAATGGAATTTTTGAGGTGAATCAAAATTTTTCGTGGAAATCAGTCTCGCCTTCCTCCCATGATTCTGAGCAGCATCAGAAACAAGTTGATGAAATCCAAATACAAAGACAGCGCCCCAAGCACGGCTCCTTTGTGTTCCATCTCTTCATCTTCAAACCCGGCTGCGGCAATTTGTTTGATCTTCTGGGTATCATAGGCCGTCAAACCAACAAAGACGAGCACACCGGCATAGGTGACTACCCAGTAGATGGTTTCGCTATGCAGGAATAAATTCACCAGAGACGCGATGATAATCCCGATCAGGCCCATAAAGAAGAAGCCGCCGAACGAGGTCAGGTCCTTCTTGGTCGTATAACCGTATAGGCTCGTGGCCACAAATGTAGCGGAACACACGAAGAAAGTCGAGGCAATGGACGATCGGGTATACATGATGAAAATAGCCGACAAGGTCAGACCATTAAGGATCGAGTAAATCACAAATAAGGTCGAGGCCGTGCTACCTTTTATCCGGTTGATCATCCCAGCCAGGGAAAAGACCATACCCAATTCGGCCACAATAAGAATGACCAGAACCATAGGATTGCCAAAGATCATCTGCATCAACGAAGGACTGCTGGCCGTAAAAAAAGCCACCCCGCCCGTGATAGCCAACCCCAGGGCCATCCAGTTATAGACGCTCCGCACGAACTCATCTACCCCGGCGGCCAAGCCGATTCTTTGTTTATACATGTACTCTGCCATTGAACTGTCCTCCTTTAATGTCATAGATCGCGTTCATGCTGCCACCACTTATTATAATTAAATGAGTTGGAGGAGTTAAATGAGAGAAGTAGTTATTGCGGCAGCAGCCAGGACCCCGATTGGGTCCTTTGGCGGTTCATTAAAAGATGTCCCCGCCACGGAACTGGGCAAGATTGCCATCGTGGAGGCCCTGAGGCGGGCCAAGGTCGATCCTGGCGAAGTAAATGAAGTTATCATGGGCAATGTGCTCCAGGCTGCCCAGGGCCAAAATCCCGCCCGGCAGGCGACGCTGAAGGCCGGTATCCCTATTGAAGTCCCGGCAATTACCATCAACAAAGTCTGCGCCTCCGGGCTTAAGGCCATCATGAACGCGGCCCAGGCCATCAAATGCGGCGACGCCGACATAATTGTGGCCGGTGGAATGGAAAACATGAGCCAGGCCCCCTACTATCTGGCCGGCGCCCGGTGGGGTCAGCGGATGGGCAACGGTGAGATGGTGGACGGGATGATCTTCGACGGTCTGTGGGATATCTTCAACGGCTATCACATGGGCATTACCGCCGAAAACATTGCCGAACGATTTGGCATTTCCCGGAAAGAACAGGACGAATTCGCCCTGGCCAGCCAGCAGAAGGCAGAGCGGGCAGTGACCGGCGGACAATTCAAAGACGAAATTGTAGCAGTCAGTATTCCCCAACGGAAGGGCGACCCCAAAATCGTCGACACGGATGAATTTCCTCGCTTCGGGACGACGATCGAGGCCCTGTCGAAACTCAAACCCGCATTCAAAAAAGACGGTACCGTCACGGCGGGAAACGCTTCCGGGATCAACGATTCCGGCGCGGCGGTGGTGGTCATGTCGGCTGACACGGCCAAAGCCAAGGGGATCACCCCTCTGGCGACCATCAAGTCCTACGCGACAGCCGGAGTAGACCCGGCCATCATGGGTACCGGACCCATCCCGGCCAGCCGCAAGGCCTTGGAAAAGGCCGGCTTAACCGCCAAGGACCTGGATTTGATCGAGGCCAACGAAGCCTTTGCGTCCCAGGCCATCATCGTTAACCGGGAACTGGGCTGGGACTTGAGCAAAGTCAATGTCAACGGTGGAGCCATTGCCCTGGGCCATCCCATCGGGGCCAGCGGTTGCCGGATTTTTATTTCCCTGATTTACGAGATGGCCAAACGTCAGGCCAAAACCGGTCTGGCGTCTCTGTGCATCGGCGGCGGCATGGGTGCGGCCCTGATAGTCCAGAGATAAACCGGATTTTTGAGGCGGTTGCCCGTCCCAACATCTTAATGTTTTGGTTTAAGTTGATAGACAAGATATCAATTATTCCAAATTAATACCAATCAAACGAGGCAGGAGTACGTTGATGAATTTCGAATTTTTATTGTATAATGTGGCCGAAGGAATCGCCACCATCACCTTTAATCGCCCCAAGGCGCTGAATGCTCTCAGTCCCGCTGTGATGGAAGAGCTGGACAAGGCCATTGCCTTGGCCCGGGATGATGATGAAGTCAAAGTGGTTATTCTCACCGGGGCTGGAGACAAGGCTTATGTGGCCGGAGCGGACATTAAGATCATGTCCGAGTTTACTCCTTTAATGGCCAAGAGGTTCTCTGTTCGAGGCCAAGAGGTTTTGTTTAATCTGGCCAGTCTGCCGAAACCGGTTATTGCCTGCGTGAACGGTTTTGCTTTGGGCGGCGGCAATGAAGTAGCCATGGCTTGCGATTTCATCTATGCCTCAGATAAGGCCAAATTTGGTCAACCGGAGATTAACCTGGGAGTAATTCCGGGTTTTGGTGGAACCCAACGATTGGCCAGGTTGGTCGGCAAAGGTCTGGCCAAAGAGATTTGTCTCACCGGAGGCATTATTTCAGCCCAAGAAGCCAAGGAAATTGGACTGGTCAACAAAGTCTTTCCCCATGCTGAGCTGATGGCTAAGACGCTGGAAACGGCCAAACTTATGGCCTCTAAGGGAGTCGTGGCCTTAAGGGAAATCAAGCAAGTAATCGACGAGGGACTGGATACGGATCTCCGAAATGCCTGCTTGAAAGAAATCGATCGATTTGCGCTTTGCTTTACCAGTGAAGATCAAATTGAAGGTATGGGTGCTTTTTTAGAAAAGAGGTCGCCGAGCTTTAAAGGTAAATTGGCCTAGCGACACAGCGATGGCCTGGCGGCCGGCTTCGTGAACGGCTTTGGTAACACGTAACAACTGGAGATTGATAATGAATTTTGAGTTGACGGAAGAACAAAAAATGGTCCAGGATATGGCCCGGAGATTTGCCGAAACTGAAATCAAACCCTACGCAGCGGAACTGGACCGGACTCACCGGCACCCCGCTGAAATCTGCCAAAAAATGGGGGAACTCAGTTTCATGGGCATCGCTGTGCCGGATGAATACGGCGGCGGCGGCATGGATGTGGTCAGCTACGTCTTGGCGTTGATCGAGATATCCAAAGCCTGCGCCTCCACCGGAGTGATCATGTCGGTCAACAACTCTTTGTATTGTTTTCCAGTAATGGCCTATGGAACGCATGAACAAAAGATGAAATTTCTGGCGCCGGTGGCTGGTGGTGAAGCTATCGGCTGTTACGGTCTAACTGAGGCCGGAGCCGGTTCCGACCCGGCCAGCATGAAAACGACGGCGGTGCTCGATGGCGATGAGTGGGTCATAAACGGCGAAAAGAAATTCATTACCAGCGGGAATGTGGCCAAATATTGCGTGTTGGCGGCCATCACCGATAAGGCAAAGAAGTATAAAGGTATCAGTACGTTCCTCATCGATTTGGAAAATACCCCGGGATTCTCGGTCGGCCGAGTCGAAGAAAAAATGGGAATTTGCGCTTCCGGCACGGCTGAAATGGTGTTCGACAACGCCCGGATCCCCAAAGAGAACCTGTTAGGAGCAGAAGGCGAAGGTTTCAAGCAGATGCTGACTACTCTGGACGGTGGCCGCATCGGGATAGCCTCCCAAGCCATCGGCATTGGCCGGGCCGTGTTGGAAGAGGCCGTGGAATACGCCAAGACCAGAGAACAGTTTGGCAAACCTATCTCCAGCTTCCAGGCTATCCAGTGGAAATTGGCCGAGATGGCTACAGAACTGGATGCGGCCGAATTGTTGACTTTGCGAGCGGCATATCTGGAAGATCATCACCTGCCCTATGAAAAGGAAGCGGCCATGGCCAAAATGTTTGCGGGAGACGCGGCCATGCGGGCATCTGTCGAAGGTGTCCAGATTTTGGGCGGGTACGGCTACTGCAAAGACTACCCCATGGAACGTCACATGCGAGACGCTAAAATCACCCAAATCTATGAAGGCACCAACGAGATTATGCGGGTGGTTATTGCCAATAATCTGATTAAAAATAGATAGTTCTAATGATCCTGGCGGCGTGCTTCAGGCACGTCTCCGGGTCTGCCCCCGGCGACTCATGTCCGGTATGACCGACTGGTTGCGGCCTGGCTGGTTATTCAAAAACACATGCTTAAATAAACATGAAAACCGACTTAATATGAACGATGTCATCTCAAAGGTCCGGTCCGGTGATGTCAGGACCGTAGCCAAACTCATCCGAGATATCGATGACGGCATCCCCGGCGTGTGGGAGATTCTCAAGGAACTCCATCCCTATACTGGCCGGGCCTATGTCCTGGGGGTTACGGGGGCGCCTGGAGTAGGCAAAAGCACCTTGGTTGACGGCATTATTTCTGCTTACCGGGCTAAGGACATATCTGTCGGGGTCATCGCCGTGGACCCGACCAGTCCCTTTACCGGGGGAGCCATCTTGGGCGACCGGATCAGGATGCAGCGCCACAGCACCGACCCGGGTGTGTTTATCCGAAGCCTGGCCACGCGGGGACAGTTTGGCGGTCTAACCCAGTCGACCCGGCACGTGGTTGATGTCTTTGACGCCATGGGGAAAGAGATTATCATAGTTGAAACAGTCGGAGTGGGACAAGACGAAATTGACATCGTCCGGACGGCCCACACCACCTTGATCGTGACGATCCCAGGCATGGGTGATGATATTCAGGCCATTAAGGCCGGGATTTTGGAAATCGGGGACGTTTTTGTGGTCAATAAAGCCGATAAAGACGGAGCTGATAGAGCGGTCCAGGACATTCAATTGATGCTGGAGATGAATCGCCGGCATCGGCAACGGGAAACCCGGTGGATCCCCCGGATAGTCAAGACCGAGGCTCATCGGGGGCTGGGCCTGGACAAGCTGTTGGAAGAAATTACCGCCCACCGGGAACATCTTTTTAGAGACGGCCGGGAACATCTGGCGGTCCATCTTCGAAATAAGGCCAAAATTGAATTGATTGACCTGATTAAGCAGCGTGTTTTTGCGGTGGTCATGGAAGAAGCCGTTGAGAGCCATTGGTTGGACAGCTTCTTGGATGATATCATAGAAAAAAAGATAGACCCGTTCACCGTGTGTGACCGCTTCTTAACCGAAAAAAATATAAGAAACCTGTGCCCATAAGGGCCGGAGTAATTGTCTTGTTTCGCCTTCCGAAACGGCAGCCAAACCTAGGACCGGAGCCAAATGTTAACTTGTCCCAAGTGCAAACAAAAATTAGAAATGAAAAAAACCTGACGAAACGTTTTCTTCGTCTGCAAGTCTTGCAGCGTCAGTTATATTCTGACTGATCTCATCCAACAATTGGATGACGAAACCGAAGCATATTTTCCGACCGTCAGATGCGACCGGCTGTGACCTATCCCGGCCACCTATCTCAAACACTTCAATTCCATCCAGTCATATTTCAGGTGCGCCATTACCGTTGCTGATGGACCTACCCTCGGAGGAAAAGGGCATGAACCTGGACCAGTTAAGAAGTAAGGTGTCGGAAACGGACACGTGCTACCAGTGCGACCACCCTTTCAGACCCGGCGACACCAGATACGTGGTGAGTATGACTATCGTCGCGGATTTTGACGGAGCCGGATGAAGATATCGAAGGTGGAATAGACAGATTACTCGAACAATTGTCCCATGCTGATCCTGATCAGGTGGAACGCGACGTATTTGAACAGATAAATGTCATGCTCTGCACGGCGTGCAAAGAACGGTTGGCCTCAGAGATCCGAGAAAAAAGGTATCGCCTGAGTCTTCCGGTCGGTGGGCATTCTCATTATTACCACTAATTATAATTTGTTATTGACATGAGTCGGATTCCGAGAAAGTCGGCCCGATAGTCCGATGCTGAACCCCGGCATTTCCAAGAAGGCAATTCCCAGAATGTAAGACGTCAATTTCGGACGAATATGGTCAAAATGCGTTATTACAGGCTAAAAAAAGAACCCCGCCTTGTCCCCTTTTGGCTACGGTTGGGGATCATTCTTATTTTGGCCGGACTAGCGGCGGTTTTATACTTCAGGCCGGCCGGCCTGGTAAAGCATCTATCCGGGCCATCCAAACCCAAAGAAGCGATTGTCCGGGTGGTCAAATTTTTTTATCCCGCCAACCTGGCTGGGCGGATAGGTGAGTTTTTTAATCCAACCCCAAGACTGGAGGGAGTCGTTTTCGAGGTCAACGGGCAAGGGACGATGGTTCGCAATAATGAAACATTGCCCTTAAAAACGATGGATGAAATCCGGTTAGTCAAGTACGATACCAGCTTGTGGTTTAATCGGGGGGTCCGCCTCTACTCCAAAGAAATTCCTGTTGTTGAACTGGGACGTAATATCAGAGTCGTCCACCTGTTGGGAGACATAGAAAATCTGGAAGGAACGACGGCTACAATTGAATTTTTTAAAGGAACAACGGCATTTGGGAAGATCGCCTTATCCGTTCAACTCATTACTCTAGATTGGATAGAAAAAGCAGCCAAAACTGAAGATATTGAGCAAAAAATTAAATACTATCAAAACGCGGCCAAGCTTAGTCCGGACAACACCCTGATCCTGAACAGCCTGGCTGAACTTTATGAGAAAAGCAATCAATTTGAACGCGCCGCGGTCATCTTAGACAGGTTGGCCGTCCAAAACCCCGAAACGGAATTCCTCCAACGCCTGGCTGAAGATTATTTCAAATCCGACCACCTAGACAAGGCCCTCAGCATCTACCTGGACCAAGCCAAAGAAAACCCGGAATTCATCTCCAACTTAAGTCAAGCGGCTGAACTACTTGAGAAGACCGGCCGTTTTGCCCCGGCCCTGGAATATTACCAACGGCTCAATGAACTGGTCCCGGCGGAGCAGCAAAAAGAGTTGATAAAAAAAATAGCTTACCTTTACGTCCAGTTGGATCAACCTGAGCATGCCGTTCCCCTCTATGAGAGCCTGGCCCAGACAGAGACAGGCGATGTGAATCTTTTTCTTAACCTGTCACGTTTATATAGGCAGTTGAAAAATGATGAGAAGTACGCCTTCTATCTAAAAAAAGCTCTGGATCTGAATCAAAATGACCTTGATTCCCGATCTGCTCTGGTGGATCATTATGTAGCTTCCAACAGGCTTAACGAAGCGGCAACGGAACTAAAGGCCATCGTCGCCAAAGATTCCAAGAATCTCGCTGCTTACATCCAATTAGCTAATGTTTATGAAAAACTCGGGCAAAAGAAAGAACTGTTGAGTGCCTACCAACAGATCATGAGCCTCAACCCAGGCGACAACAACGTCGTCTTTAATGCCGCGGCAATTAGTTACGAGCTTAATCATTATCCAGAGGCGGAAACGCTTTTCAAGCGGGTGGTCACAGCAAATCCTAAAGATATCGAGGCCCACGACTACTTGTTCAACATTTATCAAGAAACAAATCGGGACCCCCAGGCAATTGAAGAGGCCGAAAAATTGATCGGCCTTAAGCCGGACTTTAAAGGACCGTATGATTTCCTAATCAGACATTATGAAGGGATAAACGGACTGGATAAAGTCGTGGCCCTGTCCCGGCAAGCCCTGCTGGCTCGGCCTAACGACGCCTCGTTATATGAGCATCTGGCCTATGCCTACCTGAAGCAGAACAAAGTGGAAGACGCTAAAACCTCCCTCCAACAGGCCGCAAAACTAGCCCCCAGTAACATTAATCTACAACATCAACTAGCCATCATAACGGAAAAAGAAGGCAAGGTAAAGGAAGCTCTGGAGTTATATCAAAAGATTCTGGAACAAAATCCCAATTACAAGCCGGCCGCGGCAGACTATCTTCGCCTGAAAAAGGAGGAGGCCGAGAATAATTGACATGAATCATGATCAGTTATGCACAATAGAAGACGTTTTGGCCCTGATGAAACGGCAAGACTACATTTGTGACCGCAAAATGGCGACCGCACTTTTCCTGGCCCTGAAGATGGAGAAACCGCTATTTCTGGAAGGGCAAGCCGGGGTGGGGAAAACCGAGGTGGCCAAGGTGCTGGCCGCGGGACTGGGCAGGCGGCTGATCCGGCTGCAATGCTACGAAGGTCTGGACGTCAACACCGCCTTGTATGAATGGAACTATTCCAAGCAACTCCTCAGAATCAAACTCGACGAGGCGCGGCTGTGCCGGGATGACGAGTTGACTAATATTTTTAGCCCGGAGTTTTTGATTAAGCGCCCTTTGTTGGAGGCCATTCAAAGCAGCAGCCGGGACGAAGATGTTGTCCTGCTAATTGACGAATTAGACCGTTCCGACGAGGAGTTCGAGGCCTTTCTGCTCGAAATTTTGTCCGACTTTCAGGTGACCATCCCCGAACTGGGGACACTTAAAGCGACACGCCGACCAATGGTTATCTTGACTTCCAACCGGACCAGGGAGATCCACGATGCCCTTAAGCGTCGATGTATTTATCACTGGATAGACTATCCCTCTTTTGAAAAGGAGGTGGACATTTTGTCTGCCCGGATCAAGGAAGTGGATCAAAGTCTGGTGTCACAGGTGTGTCGAGTTATGCAAGCCATTAGGACTCAAGATTATCTGAAGAAACCGGGAGTGGCCGAGACGCTCGACTGGACTCTGGCCTTGATGGCCCTATGCAAAAACAGTCTGGATGACCAAACGGTGGCCGACACCGCCGGGTGTATTTTCAAGTACCAAGAGGATATCGTCAAGTTTCAAGCAGAATGGCCGGAACTAAAAGAGACTGCCCGGCTGGTTCGTGGGATGTGTTAGGGTGGAAGAAGCCTGCGGGCACCTGTTACCGGTTGCCTGGACTGGTTGCTCGGTTAAGACAACCGGCAATAAGCAACCCAATGTCATTAAGTTCATGGGGGAAATTTTCCATTGATGATCGCTCCTTTAAAGCCCCGAAGGGGCGCACTAGGTTAGCCCAGGGCAACGCCCTGGGAAATACGGCAGGTTACGTGTCAGCAGGATGGTCAGATGGTCAGCCAGCACCTAACGCATTTCCTTTGGAAGGGATACACAACCGCGGCTGAAGTTCTGCATTGCCGGCGATCTTATGTAACCATTAGATAATTTTTATGTAGTCGTCACCCTGTCCCAGGGCGCTGCCCCAATGCTGTTGAATTAGCGGCATGCCTGACCTTCTTCGGATGAGATAAGATTTCTCACATTCGTTCGGAATGACAAATTTGCATCGTCATTTCGGATGGTCCACCCCACTGTCATTTCGAGCGTAGCGAGAAATCTTAACGTCGCACGCTTAATTCAACAGCATTGGGGCGCTGCCCTGGGCTAACCTAGTGCGACCCGTTGGGTCTTAAGCGGAATTGACCATATTAAGAAATCGGTCTGATTGCTTTGCCCCTTGGTTAATGACATTGAGAAGCAAGCAACAAGCAACAATTAACCTGCAACAGGTAACAAGTAACAAGCAACGAGTAACATATGATGATGTTCCCAGGCACCCCCAACCTGCCTCAAGACTTGGGTCCGGGCCGGAGTATTATTGCTTTCAGCCGAATGCTGCGTCGGCACGGTCTCGGAACCACCATTCGTCAAGTGCATCACGCCCTGGCCGGCCTGGCTTTCATTGATCCCCTGGCAGAAGAAGAATTCCGGTCCTTGCTCAGAGCCACTTTGGTTTCCCGCTATGAGGAAGTCGCTGAATTTGAGCGGGCCTACGAAGTATTTTGGCGAACGGATATAAACGAATTTGTCTTTCCGGAAAGGACGAATGAGCAATCCGGTCAACCGGGGCCGGTGAATATTCAGGTCGCTGAGACGTCACTCCTCTCTCAATCGGAACCTGCCGGAACCTATCAACCAATTGCCGCCGGGTGGGAAGATGATTTAGTCAAAAAAGACTTTCGCCGGATTGATCCGGTGGAGGCGCCGGAGATGGCCAAGTTCATCAGCCAGTTGGCCCGGAAGATAGCCCAACGGGTGTGTCGTCGGTGGCGAATATCGCGTAAAACCGGTCAGATCGACATGCGGCGGACCTTTCGCCTCATGGTCCGGACCGGAGGATTTCCGGCCGGCTTGCGTTATCGGGAGAAGAAAGTTCAAAAGCACAGGCTGACCGTATTCTGCGACGTCAGCGGTTCGATGAAGATGTATACCAGATTTTTATTGCTCTTCATCCATTCCCTGCAAAGCCGGATCAAGAACACTGAAACATTCATCTTCAGCACTTCCTTGACTCGGGTCACCCCGCTGTTGAGAGGGACCACCTTTGACCAGGCCATGCAAAAAATCTCCCGTCAGGCCCTCAACTGGTCGGGAGGCACCAATATCGGGGCCTCATTGGCCACATTCAACCGCGCCTATCTTCAAGCCTTGGTGGATAGAAAAACAACGGTAGTTATTATTAGTGATGGTTGGGATCGAGGGACCAGGGAGTTGTTGGATGGCGAGTTGAAGTTGCTGCATCGCCGGTCGGGAAGGATAATTTGGCTCAATCCTCTGATGGGTTGCCCCGAGTATGCCCCTGAATGCGGCGGATTGCAGACGGCCCTGCCCTACCTGACCCATCTGGCGCCGTTTTACAACCTTCAAACCCTGAAGGAGTTCGGTCAATTGCTGGAGCACAGTTTTTATTAACCCGATTGCCGGCCGTTTTAAATACTTACGAGGCGCTGACTAGCTCCCGGCGGACGCGGCGTCTCCTCTCGATCAATAAGAACACTTTGAACACAGTGCCCTGGCCGACTTGAGAGCTGATCTCAACATGGCCTCCATGATCTTCTATGATCCGTTTGGTGATGGCCAATTGGATCCCGATCCCCTCGGTCTTGGTAGAATAAAAAGGATTAAAGATCAGGTCCAACTCATCAGGAGGAATACCGCAACCGTTGTCTGTGATGGTGACGATGATGTAATCTTCATCCCGATCCAGCTCCAGAGTAATCTCTCCATGACCGTTCAGGGCATCATAGGCATTGTCTACAATGGCGGAGAGAGCCCGGGTAATTAGTTCCCGGTCGATAAACGCCCGCGTTTCATCATCGCCATTCATCCGCATTTTGATTGATACCCCGGTTCCCGCCAACCGTTTCCTGAATTGACAGTAAATATCTCCAACCGTTTCCAGCATCTCCTCCGGTTTCAAGTTGGGGGCCGGAATCTTGGCAAATGCGTCCACGTCTCGAACAATATTTTCCATTCGGATGACGTTTTTGATGATGGCGTCCATGTACTTGGACTGGTTTATTTCGTCTACTTGTTTGTTGGTCAGGCGGCGGATCAATCCTCCTATGGTTGATAGGGGATTTCTCAGCTCATGAGCTACACCATCGGCCATGCGGCTGATGGAATGAAATCGGCGGTTGTTATTATATTCTCGTTCCACCCTTTTGATCTTGTCGATATCTTGAACGGTGAAGATGAGCCGGCTGGAGGGATCACGGTTGTAAAGGTTGACACTTAAGTAAGCGAAGAACCTGGCGCCGCCCTTCCGGGCCAACATGACTTCACCCTGGAACAAACCGGCGCGAGTGGTAATATTTATGATATTTGGATATAATATGTCCAAATCGTCGGGTAAAAAAAGATGTAAAACGGGCCGTCCCAACAATTCCGGTGGTTGGTAACCAAATAATTCGGTGGCTGTCCTGCTGAAAAAGAGAATACTGCCGGATAGGTCGGTGATGATGAGGCCGCTTTTGACTACGTCCAGGACATATCTCATGAACTCCGGGGTCAAGAGATAATCGGCATCCGATGCGTATTCGGGATGGCCTTCTGATTGTTCGATATGGCGTAGATATTCTGAGGTGGAAAACTTATCGTCCATAATCCCGTCTGCCGGCATAAGAAACAGCCGTGTCACAACATTTCGGTCTCACATATCCAGGAACCGAAAAATATCTGTTGTGGTTAATTGTTGTGGCCGGACAAATTCAAATCCAACGAATCGGCCGGCCATATTCTTGGGAGATAATCTCTTCATCGGACTCGTCACCCCACTCCACCCCTTCCAACTCGGCTATGGCTTCAATGTAATCTTCACATAATGACTGAGAAATCGGATAAGACTTTTTGAATCCTATTCGTCTCATCAACAAAAAGGCGGCAAAGCTGTGAACTTCCGCTTGTTCTTCTGGCGTTAAGACCTTTAGAATCTCTGCGAGCTTTTTATTCACCTGGCCGATTCCTTTTCAAACGAATACGGGGACTGGAATTGATTATCGCCTCAACAACACGAGGCGCCGGACTCAAAAATAGAACTGATAAAATTTTCTAAGAATAACGACACCAGAGGCTTTCCCTTATTTTATTGATATTCATCAATAATTTCTTGTCTTTTGGGTTATGCCTCTAAAATAAATTGGATTAACACCGTTGCTGATGTTTCTTGTCCCGTACGCAAGACGATTAACCGGGTAATGCAAAATTTCAATTTTAACAGAGACTGAACCCCGGTGCTCCCCTTAAGAAATCACTTTACCCTGGCATTTTTTTTCTGACAACCATTTTCATAATAACTGGTTTATTATTTGCGCAGAAGGTAGAAATAACCGGATGTTCGCAAAGAACTTTGGTCCAGATTTCCATAAACTGGAGACATAACTTTAACCAGGGATAGGTTGGGATCGGCCGGCGCCCGGGCTGAACGGAAAGCTCAACCGCCGCAGGCCGGACCGGCATCAACTATTCTCTTTTGACCGTGCCCAAGATTATCCCGATTTGCCTCAATTTTTCTTTGTCCTGACACTTGTCCAGGGCTTCCTGGATCCGGCGTTTCATGACACTCAAGAAGACCTCTCCGGTAATCTCAGAGACCGCGGTTTCTATCATTCTTACAACTCCCTGGGCCTCCTTCTGGGATCTGAAAATTTGATACAGGCAGATGTGTGGCTTGGGATTTTTAAATAGAGTGGCCTTGCCGGAATACATCGGCCCCAGGGTTGCGTCAAGCTTTTTCACAAGTTTTTCGACTTCAAAGGGAAACTGCTGGTATCGACTAATGGGCGGTTCCTCCCCTGGTCTCAGGCCGGTCAAACTAATGGGCGGGATAAGCCGGACCCGATACCCAAAGTCATCCAAGAAACTTTCTACCCGAATGTCGGAAAAGACATCTTCACCGGGAACAAAAATTTTCTGGCAGGCCGGGCATTTTATTTTGATGTTGGCTTTGTCGTCCGGGATATTTCCGGAGGCACCGCATTTAGGACAAACAATTCTCATTTTTTCTCCTGATTAAGCATAACTCATCGGCTGCCTGGAATGGGCGTGGTTGCCGGTTACTCGGCGTTTGTTGCAGGTTTTCTTCAACGAGCAACCGGTTCAAGCCACCGGCAACAGGTGCGTTCAGATACGCCGGTTATAGCTGTGTCAAGTATATAACCTCTCTGACTACAAACTCTTACTACAAAGAATTGGCTTGACAAATCACGTAGAAACAAATAGTATTTATCTGGATTGTGGAATTGTGTTTATTTCGGTTTGGTTATAGGGTTACCGGGTTCAATGCAACTCGGCCTAAGTGTGCCGGATTGGCTTTCTCTTAGGATCGCTGGAGCACTAGCGGACAATTGTATTTGCCCTGAAACCCGACTAATCCCATTCATTTGTTCTATTTGTACGATTTCTAATTGCGGACTCCTAATCTGTTTCCTAAGCTGGTACATGAAATGGACTCCATAATCAAGGAGAAAAACCGATGAAGCTGTCTACACGCGGCAGATACGCTTCCCGGGCCATGTTGGACATGGCCTTGAATATGGACAAGGGAGCCGTGTCACTGAAAGAAATGGCAAAACGACAAGATATTTCAACAAAATATCTCGAACAAATATTCATTCCCCTTAAGGCCGCAGGGTTAGTCAGGAGTGTCCGAGGGCCGCGGGGGGGATATACTTTGGCCAGAAAACCTTCAGAAATCTCTTTGGGCGAGATTATCAGATCGCTGGAAGGGTCCATTGCGCCGGTGGAATGCGTGGATAACCCGGACATCTGTAAACGTAGTCCCGACTGCGTCACCATAGAAATTTGGAGGGCAATCAACGACACGGTCACCAACATCCTGAATAATATCCATCTTGATGAATTAGTCCTCCGCCATCACAACAAATTAAAACCATTGGTTGATTTGCCGGGCACCAAAGGAGAAACCAAAGATTCTTGCTACACGGCTTTGCGGCCTTCCTCAAGAAAAAAAGTCACCAAAATTTAATACATCACTATATCATCAGTATCATCATTATCAAGTGAGGCCGCAAACCGACTCAAGTTACCGTGTTGACCGGTTCACCGACCATCGGTCACCCCGTCTGAATGTTCAGGTGTTCTTTTAGTCAGATATTTATAGCGCCCTGGTGCTGTTCACCCTTCTCAGTATGATCAAAACATATGTGTGACGGATCACATGCAACCACGAATCATTCTGCTTAATCAACCTGATTCCGTCATGGGCGATGTCCTGATTAAAGGTCTGAGAGCCCTGGGCACCCCTTTTCAAGTCGTCGATTATCAGCCTGTATATCATATGGCCGCTTCCGACATGGATTATGGCCTGCTCGAAAAAACAGTTGATGCCTTTCACCCCGATTTTTTGCTCACTTTTCAAACCGGCCCCATGGTCAGAAAGCGCCGGGATGTTGCTCCCTCTTCAAAAACTTATCCCTCCCGGTTGGAAGATTACATCCGCCGGCAGAACCTCCGGATGGCCTGCTGGCTGATTGACTATCCGTTGTCCGTCCCTTGGAATGAAAAGGTCACCCAATTCAAAGGATTATCTTCTAATCTAACCTTTTTTTGTATTGACCCCACCTGGGTTCCTGATTTGACCTCCCTGGGACTTAAAGCCCATTACCTCCCCTATGCCGGATGCCCGGATATCTTTTACCAGTTGGCACTGCCGAACGATACTTATGACCAGGTGGTGTGTTTTGTCGGTTCCCTGTCTTTTGGCTCTTTTAGCCTCCAAGGCATTGAAGAAACCATCTTAAACGGCGTCAAAGCGGCCGGTCTGGGCGATGCCGCAGCTTTTATCAAAGAGATCGGCCAGACGGTGGATCACATCTTGGCTCGGCCGCCGGAAAGCATTCGGGAAATTGTGGCTCAGCACATGGCCGGATGGGAACTGGACCGGCCTACCTTGGAGGATATCGTTTGTTTGCTGACTTATATGGCCAGCATTCTTTTTAGAGTAAGCGCACTCCAAAGCGTGCCTCAGGAAGTTCTGACGGTCTATGGCGATTATGCCTGGCAAAGGCACCTCCCCAAGGCGCGCATCGCCGGCCCGGTCAAGATAGAACTTCTGCCACAGATTTATCGTCGAAGTTACATTAACCTGGTGGCTAACAGATTTCATTTTCCCTATGGCCTGACGCAACGAGATTTTGATATTCCGCTGGCCGGCGGGTTGGCTCTGGTGGATGAACGGCCGGGGCTATATGACT
>JADFXY010000018.1:16169-24586 GCA_015233355.1 Deltaproteobacteria bacterium
GCCGGCCTCAGCCTGACCTTAGCCCCCAGGCTATCCCTGGTCACAGCATCTTAAGCCCCTCCCCGTCAAATTCCACTTGACTGCATATCGCGAAACCGCTATTAATCCCCGTGATCATACCAGGGTTGAACCTGGACTATGGCTCCCCCATTTTTTGTCGTTATGATGCCATAACCGATATGACACGTCACTAAAACACTAAAGGAGATAGGTATGGAGAGCACGTTTGCCATTGTCAAGCCGGACGCCGTGTCGCGTGGTTTGATCGGCGCTATTATAAAAATGATTGAAGAAAACGGGCTTAAGATCAAAGCCGCTAAAATGATCCACCTGACTAAAAAAGAGGCCGAAGGCTTTTACGCCGTCCATCGGGAAAGACCTTTTTTCGACAGCGTCACCAACTTTATGTCTTCCGGCCCGTGCTTTGTCATGGTCCTGACTGGTGAAGATGCGATTGCCCGGTACCGCAAACTGATGGGCGCCACCAACCCTGAAAGTGCCGAGGCCGGAACCATTCGCAAATTTTATGGGTCCAATGTGGAGGCCAATGCCGTCCACGGGTCAGATTCTCCCGGCACCGCCGCCACAGAGATCCCCTATTTTTTTAGCCAAATGGAACTCGTGAACTAATGGGCCTGAAAAGCCTGGGCGAAGAAGGTATCATTGCTCTGTTTGCTGACCGGGGGGACCCAATTCCTCCCGAACTGGTCAAGGGGATAGGGGATGATTGCGCCGTAATTGTCCCCGACCCCCAATCCAAAGTGCTCTTGACCACGGACGTGATGATCGAAGGAGTCCATTTTAAGCCGGAAACCACCCCGCCGCACGCTCTGGCCCGGAAACTGCTGGCCGTGAATGTAAGTGATTTGGCGGCCATGGGGGCCAAGCCACGATTTGCCTTGCTGACCTTGGGCTTACCCCCGGACACCGATCCTGAATTCGTGTCCCAATTGGCCTTGGGATTAAAAGAGGCTTGCCGGGAATACGGCGTCACCCTGGTCGGTGGCGATACTGTCCGGTCACCCCACGGTGTGGTGGCCTCTCTGGTCATGTGGGGAGAATCCACCGCGGTCAGGTTGCCTTACAGGTCTGCCGCGGCAAAGGGCGATGGAATTTTTGTGACCGGAACATTGGGGGATTCAGGGGCCGGGTGTGAGTTGTTAAATATGGCCGGATCCCAGGTGGCACAACCGTTGTATGATAAATTGGCCGACGCCCACCTCAATATTCGCCCTCGCCTCGATGTTGGCCGGCACCTGGTGCGGCAAGGGCTGGTTAATGCCATGATTGATTTGTCCGACGGTCTGGCCCGGGATCTAAACCGGGTGGCCGAAGCCAGTCGGGTGGGCGCCGAGATTTGGACCGAGCGTATCCCCTTGTCTCAGGAACTGAGGGAACTGGGCCGGGCGTGGGGTCGTGACCCGCTGGACTGGGCATTATATGGTGGAGAGGATTATGAGCTGCTTTTTACTGCGCCCTTTCCGGCCGCCATGGACGGCAACCACGACTTGTCAGCCCATTTCGGGGTCCAGGTTTACCTGGTCGGGACTATCACGGCCCAGTCAGGTGTTTTTTTGGTTGACCAGAGTGGCAAGAGGCCCCTTCCCTCTCAAGGCTTTTCCCATTTTGGAGAATGATTTTGAGCCCGGTTGCTCTCTTCTCCGGGTCCTCCGCCGTTTGCTCTAAGAAATAGAGGTGATAGAACCATGATCTCCGGAAAAAAGATTTTAATCGTCTCCGGCCTGGTCTCGGCCATAACCTTGTCCTTGATTATGATCACGTCCCGCCCTATTTGGACTTCAGAGTTGGGTGTCATTGACCATACCCAGGGGAGGCATCCCGCCAGGCCGGTATACCGGTTTCCGGACAAAGTCACCTTCTGCGGCGTCAGGGTTCCTTTGGAGAATCAAGATGTGTTCGAAATGCTGGACCGGGAGTTCCATATCCTGGTCTGGGATGAAGCCCTGGTTTTCTTGTTGTTGAAGCGGGCCAACCGTTATTTTCCAGCCCTGGAGGCCGAGCTAACCCGACGAAATTTACCACAGGACCTGCGTTATATCCCGGTAGCTGAAAGTGGTCTTAAAGAGTATGCCTTTTCCCCGGCCGGGGCGGCCGGCATCTGGCAGTTCATGCCGCAAACCGGACGGGAACACAATCTGACCAAAGATCAGCAGTATGACGAACGACTCAACTTTTTCAAAGCCACCAGGGCGGGGTTGGATTTCCTGGCCAAGTTGTATGATCGATTTCAGGATTGGCCCCTGGCCATAGCCGCCTATAACTGCGGAGAGGGACGGGTGGAGAAAGAAATTTCAGATCAGGGAACAAATGACTATTTTAAACTGGACCTGCCCCTGGAGACGGAACGGTATCTCTTCCGGATCATCGCCGCCAAGATTATCTTGTCCAGTCCGGAAACATATGGTTATGTCCTGGCTTCCAAAGACCTGTATCAGCCCAAACCCATCGAACAGGTCACCTTTCACCTGGCCCGGAAAACTCACATCCGGGATATCGCCGCGGCTTGTGGGACTTATTACAAAGTGATCAAAGAGCTGAATCCGGAGCTATTGGGCCGGCAACTCCCCGAAGGCGATCATACTCTATATATTCCCAAGACGGCTGTTAAGGATTTTCAACGTAACCTGGACAATCTCCCGGCAACGCTAAGTGAAAAGTAATTCTATAAAATCAGTCAGGTTTTTAATGCCGTGAACGCCTTGGGGACTCTCGCCGGTCAGTTTTTCCAGATTATTTCGTGACAGAAAAAAGCGATTGAAACCCAGTTTGCGGGCTTCATTAATGCGGACGTCGGCCTGACTCACTCCCCGTATTTCCCCGGTCAGGCCCACCTCACCAAAAACCACGGTGTCGGCCGGAACAGCCCGATCCGTAAAACTGGAGGTCAGCGCAGCCACTATCCCCAGGTCCACCGCCGGTTCATCCACCTTTGCCCCACCCGCCACATTCATGTAGATGTCGCAGGCCGCGATGTTAAGCCCGATCTTCTTTTCCAGCACGGCGACCAACAGGGACACCCTGTTTCTGTCCACCCCGATCGTCGTCCGCCGGGGGACACCCAGGCCGGTGGGGGACACCAGAGCCTGAATTTCCACTAAAATAGGCCGGGAGCCCTCGATGCACGGAACCACTACAGATCCAGCCACGTCCCTGGGGCGCTCCGCCAAAAATACTTCAGAAGGTTTGGCCACCTCGGCCAGGCCGGCCTCATTCATCTCAAACACACCGATTTCATTGGTAGAACCGAAGCGGTTTTTGACTGCCCTGAGGATCCGGAAAGTGTGGCCCTGACTGCCTTCAAAATAAAGTACGGTGTCTACGATATGCTCCAGAATGCGAGGCCCCGCGATGGCTCCGTCTTTGGTGACGTGGCCGATTAAAAAGCTGGAAATCCCGGTCCGTTTGGATAACTGCATCAACATGGCCGAGGTTTCCCGGACCTGGATCAAGCTGCCTGGGGCGGCCGGCAAGGTTTCAGTATAGATTGTCTGAATGGAGTCAACGGCCAACATGGCTGGTTTCAATTCGGAAATCATACCCAGGATCCGTTCCAGGCAAGTTTCGGTGACAACGTAAAGGTTTTCTGAAGAGACACCCAGCCTGTCGGCCCGAATCTTTATTTGCCGGGCCGATTCCTCGCCGGAGATATACAGGACCCGGTGCCCGCTTAAGCCTAGTTGATTCAGCCCCTGGAGGATTAAAGTAGATTTTCCGATCCCGGGATCACCCCCGATCAGAACCACGGTACCGGAGATCAACCCACCCCCCAAGACTCGGTCAAATTCCATGATTCCGGTGTAGACCCGATCCTCCCGTTGGGCTGAAATAGCCGCAATCGGCCGGGGCATCTCCTCCATCCCGGTCATGCCCCGGAGCCGAGCCTTACCCGGCGCCTTGTCCTTAAGCTCCTGGACTAAGGTGTTCCATTGGCCGCAGTCAGGGCAACGGCCCATCCATTTCGGCGTTTGACCGCCGCATTCCTGACACACGTAATACTCTTTCATAACCGCCGTTCTTTAAAGTTCACGGACGTTCTCAGTACCAGCCGCCGGATTACGATACAACCCAATACGTTATCGTGGGACTAAGGGAATGTAAGCGAAATACTATTTTCTGTCAACCGTGCTTTTGCAATCGGTTGTCCTATAGATTGCCGAGCGGGCCGGACAAATGATATATTATGTCACTGGGAAACCACCGGGATTTTTTGTCATGCGGGCGCAATTGCTGTTTTTCCTTGCCTGGTAATGAAATAATATAGTAAGATACGCAAACTAACGATGTCCGGAGTTGCCCAATGCGATAGAAATTAGGTGGATTGTAAAAAAAGATAGTTGGATTTCTATCGCCGGGGCTTCCATTTTTGTGCCGTTCCCTCAACACTCAACCCTTAACCCGGCCGCGTCACCCTGAACATGACCATGATAAACCATGCAGTTTTGGAGGAATTAAAATGGACCTTAAACCTGATTATACGCTCGATGTCCGAGGGTTAAGCTGCCCCATGCCGCTGCTCAAGACCAAGAAAGCTATCCAGGAAATGAAGAAGGGACAAATAATCGAAGTGTTCAGTTCCGACCCCGGCACCAAGAATGATATTCCGGCCTTTGCCAAAAGAGCCAACCATGACTTCTTGGGGTTTGAGGAAAGCGACGGATACACTAAGCTGTATCTTCGGATTTAGACGACGTTTCACCCGGGGGGTTGATCTTTTTCACAGGAGGGGTCCGGCCCGGGTGGCGGTAACGCAGGGTGGCCGACAACTCCCGGCAACGGTTAATACCGCCCAACAGGGCCAGGCCCAGGACAAAGCAGAAGGCGATAACCGGTAACCTAACAAACTTTCAGGCTGTTGTGGAGGATCGTCATATATGGCGGAAATAGATAAAGATATTGAACGGTTGATCGAAGAGAAAGTCGCTCTGGAAGTTGAGAAGCGGGTGGCCGAGATGCTTAAGGCGATCGTAAAGAAACCCCGAGCCGCCTTTATCGCCTCTAAAGGCACTCTGGACATGGCCTACCCCCCCCTTATTCTGGCCACTTCGGCTGCGGCTTTGGATATGGAGGCGGCTGTTTTTTTCACCTTCTACGGCCTCGACATCCTGAATAAAGGCAAGAATCATAACCTTAAAGTGCCGCCGTTAGGCAACCCGGCCATGCCGGTCCCAGTGCCCAATATCATCGGTGTCTTACCTGGAATGACGGCTATGGCTACCAAAATGATGAATGACTGGATGCGGGCCCAAAACGTCCCGACCATAGTTGAACTGTTGGACGCGGCCAAAGAAAGTGGTGTCCGGCTCATCGCCTGCCAAATGACCATGGATGTTATGGGCACCAAGAAAGAAGACCTGATAGATGGCGTTGAATTCGGCGGTGCGGCCATGTTTTTAGATTACGCCGCCGACTCCCAAATTAACATGTTCATCTAAATTTGAATCAGACTGAAAGATAACCGGAAAGCCATATGTCCCCTCAAGAAACTGGTTCAAACGAAAAATTTCTGGCCGTACTGTTGGAAATAGGTCAATCGATTCACACCATCCTCAATTTAGATAAGCTGCTGTTGTTGGTGGTGGAACGAGTCAAGGAGCTGTTGGGGTGCGAAAGCGTGGCGATTATGTTGTTGGACGAATCAGCCCAAGAATTCTTCTTTCGCGTGGCCCTGGATGACCGCGAACGAATCACTGATCGTCTACATGAAACACGCTTCCCCGCGACCAGAGGTATTGCCGGCCGAGTTCTTCGGACCGGTCAGCCGGTTCTGGTCCCCGACGTCGGTCTGGACCCGGATTTTTACCGCGAGGTGGATCGTGATACGGGCCAGGTTACCAAATCAGTCATCTATGCTCCGCTTAAGGTCCGGCAACGGATCATTGGAGTCATGAGCGGGATCAATAAGCGAGGTGGCAATTTTGAAAGCTCAGACCTGGAAAGGCTGACGGTCATCGCCCAGACGATTTCTCTGTCCCTGGAAAACGCCAGAGCCAATGAACTGTTGGCTTCAGCCTATTCTGAACTGAAAGACTCCGAACGGCTCAAGCAGGAAATTGAATCAGCCCGCAAAATGCAGCAAGCTACTTTGCCCGAGGAGGTCCCTCACCTGCCGGGCTGGTCATTTTGGGCCATTTGCCGGCCGGCGACTGAAATCGGCGGAGATTATTATGATTTCTTTCCATTAGATGACGGGCGTTGTGCGTTTACCCTGGGAGACGTCAGCGGGCATGGCCTCAAGGCCGGGATGATGGTCTCCATGGCCCGGAGTTGCTTATGTACGCAACTGAATTTTTCTACAGAAATCAGTGAAGTCATGGGGGCTATGAATCGCATGGTCCTGCGCGGGGTCAAGGATTTGATGCTGATGACTTTCTTTTTCGGCATCCTGGATAGGTTCGCCGGGAAAATGACCTTTGCCAACGCCGGCCATCCCTGGCCGTTTTATTACAGCGCGGCCTTAAAGACCTGGTCCTTCATTCAACAAGGTGAGTTTCCTTTGGGGGTTGTGGAAGATTACGACTATAGTATCCACACCAAGAACCTCCACCCCGGAGATACCCTGGTCTTCTACTCCGATGGGATCGTGGAAGCCGATAATCCGCACAAGAAACTCTATGGTCATCGTCGCTTAAAAGAGGTTCTCAGCCGGGTCCAAGACCTGGATGTAAAAACAATTGGCCGGGATATCCTGGATGATCTGGATAACTATCGGGCCGAACAGCCGTTTCGGGACGACGTCACCCTGGTGATCGTCCAGGTTGCCGACAAGCCCGCCTGAGACCGGTCATCGGGGACTATTCTCCGGTCCCACCTGGTGCCTGCTTGGCGAACAAACTAAATCCTGGGAAATCAAAACGAGTATCCGGCGCATACAATCCTGCGGCGACGAGTTGCGGCATTCCCTGCTCGGCTGGCCAGGGGGGATTATGGGTCAGGATGTAATCAGGCCGGTAATATTTTAGCCAGTGCCCGAATTTCTTCTCTCCAATGAGGCGGGCATTGTGGGGATTGACCAGGCCGAGAATGTCGATGATCTTTCTTTTTGAGTACCAGCCGATGTGTCCGATTTCCACACACGCCACCGATGAATTCACCTCTGTCTGCTGGTCGATCCACCGGCCGATCACCATGTAATGCCACACCCCTCCATGTCTCCCACCATGCGTGTAAATCAACAGGAATTGCGTCCCGGCCAGAAGAACAATCAACAATCCGACCGCCATCCGGTGAATGGGAAAACCGATTTTCCGGGCTCCAGGGCTGAGAAGTCTCCAGAAGAAGTCCAGACCAAAGGCAACACCGGTATACAGCAACAAAAAATTAACACTGTAGTACCAGTGATAGCTCGGAATATTCAAACAAACATAAAATCCAGTCCAGGCCAGGGTAAAGACAAGCAAGGTGACCAGGGTCCGATTCTTTAGTCCGGATATCAGCCCCACCAGACTTATGGCGATGATTCCAACCATCAACATGGAGCAGTTATCAAACACCCAATTATCCAGGTAGGCGATGTGCATAAAACACGGCCAGTCGCCCCATAGTCCTGATTTTCCCTGATAGATCTTGGCCGCCAGGGTACTTGGCAGTAATTTACCGTAATACCAATAAGTAAAAGCATAATGAGCCGCCAGGATAAGGAACGGGACGACAAACAGTTTGATCCGGGGAAACGGACGGCGTTCCAGGAAGTGTCTGGCCGTTAATACCAGGACTAAAAACACGGATTCGCCTCTGGTTAGGAGCAGACAGCTACAGACAACGCCTAATAGACCGTATTTATTTTCCTCGTACAGCCACAGGGCCAGCACGGTCAGGAATAGAAACCAGGTGGTTTCCAGACCGAAGGTGGTGTAAAAATAACGACTGGTGGCCACCAGCAAAGGCAAGGTCACGGAGACTATGACATTTTGCCGAAACAGGCGGGCCAGCACCAGGCAAGTGGCCAAGAGACACGCCCCTCCCAGCCAAACTTGAGACTGGGTGATGTCATTGACCACCCAGGAGATCAACAGGGTCAGATAACTATACAAAGGAGAAGTCAATCCGTTGAATTTTTCACCCTGGTTATAGACCAGGCCCTTCCCGTCCAGGGCGTTTTGGATATACCGATGGTAGATCAGGGCGTCGTCTAGGGTAAAGTTTCTGAACCAATAGGTGGCCACCAGGCAGATGACGAATGTCAGACCGAGAGAGAGATAACTCCAACGGATCGTTCCGGAATTTTGGTCCATTGTCTGGGGGAAACCTCTTGCTTGTTGCTTGTCAATGCCATTGACTTAAGGGTAGGGTCATCGGATCCTATTCTAATAAATGGTTAATTCCGATGAAGCCCTGAAAGGGCGCTCTAGGTTAGCCCAGGGCAACGCCCTGGGTAGGGGTGGCGACTATATAAAAAC
>JADFXY010000190.1:0-8775 GCA_015233355.1 Deltaproteobacteria bacterium
CCGTACGGCAAAAATATCTCTTAACAGGAGGAGTATTAACTATGGATCAGAGGAATATATTGGTGGCCGTCGACGGCTCGGAGCCGTCCTTTGAGATCGTTCGTTATGTTGTTAGAGGCCCTGACCGCGGTGGAAGACTGTGCCGACCTGAACAAGACGTTGATCATGTTTCAGTTGCGAAGTCTGGACGTGGCCGGGTTTTGCCCGGACATCGCCTCTTGCCGTTTGTGCGGGCGCAAGCTGGAACCATCCCGGTCTTTCGTCTTTAGTCTAGATCAGGGGTGTCTTTATTGTCGGGGATGCCGGTCAGGGGAGGGGGTGTGGCTGCCCATCAGTACCGGCACCCTGATGAGTCTGCTGTGGATCATCAGGAACGGGCCGCAGGATTTTTCTAAACTCAAGCTGTCCGCCCAGGCCGTGAAGGAAGCCCGCGATCTACTCGATTCCATGATTCGCCGGATCCTGGGCCGGGAACTGAAGACATTTAAGTTTTTGCCCGATCATTAGAATATCGCTTTGACCCCGACCTGAGCAGGTCAAAGCTTTCCCTAAGAGGTTGCTGAAACCCGGATGGCCGGGATATACAGTATGGTCCCTTCAACGGCCGCGATTTGAAGCGCGACTTGAAGATAGAGGGATGCTAACTTAACTATACGTTGGCTTTTATTGGGGAATATTCATGAACAGGTAGGCACCGAAAAGGCCGAAGGTGATATTGGCCAGCCAGGCGGACAGGAAGGGCGGGAGCAGTCCGGAGTAGCCCATGGACACGCTAAAGCCGAAGAACACCCAATAAAAAAAAGAAAATGCAATACTGATACCAATGCCGCCGGCCAGGCCACCCTTGTTTCCCTTACCCAGGGCCACTGAGATTCCAATCAGGCCGAGGATGACTGAGACCAGGGGAAAGGCAATCTTGGCATGCAGGTCCACTTCGTATCGGGTCGCGTTATAACCCTCTGTTTTGATTTTATTAATATAATTAGATATCTCTGCGACGGTCATTTCTTCCGAGTTTTTGATGACATGCTCCAAATCACTCGGTTTTTCCGGCAGATCAATAAGCTCTACGGAGAACCGGGTAGTCCGGAAGGAACCATCAGGGTCTTTTATTTGGGTCAGCCCGTTATGGAAAAGCCACTTTCCATCCACCCATTGGGCCCGTTTGGCGTCAAGCCGCTTGACCAGGTTAAAATCTTTATCAAGAAAATAAATGGTAACGCCTTCGAACACTTTTTTGTCTTTTTGATACACCTGAATATTATAGATTGAATTCGATCCCCGAAACCAGATTTTTTCGTTCAGGTAGAAGCTTTCGGCCGGTTTCTTTTCTATCTGCAGTTCCCAGATCCGATTGACGACTTCGCTGGCATGAGGGACAATCTTTTGATCGATGGAAAAGGATAATAGAGAACAGAGGAGACAAACCAGCAGAAAGGGGTAGGCTAGCTGGTTCATGCTGATGCCGCAGGATTTCATGGCCGTTATTTCATTGTTTCGGTATAGAATGCCCAAACATAGCATTATCCCCATCAACACGGCCACCGGAATCATGAGCACCAGGATTTGAGGGATTTTAAGCAGAAAGAAATAGATCATGGTCACGGTGGATACTTTGGCTACCGCGAAGCGATCTACTTTTTCAAAAAAATCAACGGTTAGAAAAATGGCAATAAAGGCCGCCAGGCAGAAACAAAACAGTTTGGTGAACTCTCTTAGGGCATAATTGGTGATTATTTTCATAAAAGCATCCTGATATTGAAATCCAATTCCCCACTCAGCCAGGCTACCCAAATGACTATTTATGATTTCCGTCTTTTTGCCGTGTTATGGTTTTTCTTGAAATAGGAGAACCAACCTAGGCCAAAGCAAACCTTTTCCGAACGTAGTCCTTGACCGATGACCCCAGCCGGATAATTAGTTCAAGCAAGGCGATGGGTTTTTCCTCCGCTGTCCGTTTCAACAGATACAAACCCAGGGTTAAAAAAATCACATTGGGCATCCACATCCCCAAACTTACGGGATAGGCGCCGCTTTGGCCTAACGACCAGGCGGCCGATAGGAAAACATAATAGATCAAGAAAATGGCCAAAGCCAGAGTCACCCCCCAGGACCGGCCGGATCTTTTCGTTTGCAGCCCCAGTGACGCCCCCAGGATGGCCATGATCAGGCAAGTGATCGGAATGGAGAAGGGCTTATGAATCTCCATCAAGATTAAATTGCGGTTGACTAGATCCTGGGGTGGGAGCTTGTTAAGGGTCTCCCATAACTCGGGCACAGTCATTTCCGTGTAACCCTTTTCTGTTCTTTTTTCTATCAGTTGTTGAAGATTAAGTTTGAGATAGTAGTTTTTGAAGGAGACGGTCTGGACGGTTTTGTAGTTATGGCTGACTTTTTGAATAATTCCGTCTTCCAAGACCATTCCGGAAATTATCCGACGCTCATCCGTGACCATGGAGCCTCTTTTGGCGATAATAATGTTTGAAAATTGCGGCTCTCTTTCATCAGAAATAAAGACCTGCTCAAAAGTTTTGTCCCTAGGGGCAATTTGATTAATATAAATCACCATATCAGTGAAATCATTGATAAATACTTTTTCTTTCAATCCGACGTCAGCCCTGGTTCGGGCGATTTCGTATAAAGTGTCTTTGAAATTCTTGTTGCCCCACGGGAGCGCGAAAATGGCCAAAAAGGATGTTATCAAGTATGTGATCAAACCGATGGTCAGCACCGGAGGCATAAGCTGATACAGGCTTATCCCCGCGGTTTTCATCGCAGTTATTTCATTGTCGTGAGATAACCGTAAGAACGCCAGGAGAACAGCCAGGAGCGTTGACATGGGCAGGGTGAAAACAAAAAAATAGGGGAGGATAGACACGATCAAACCTCCCACCTGCCGCGGTTGAATTCCCCGGCTGAAGATCATTTCAGCCATACTCATAACCCGGCTGAGCAATAGAACGAAAGTAAAAACCACCAGGCTGACCCACAGCGGGGTGATTATTTCTTTGATGATGTAAAAATGAATAGTCTTTTTCATATTGCCGCGATCTTACCGGATCGATGATTAATTGTAAATGGATTTTTTTGGGATCAGAGGAACATTGTCTTCCTGAATTGGGCGGGATTGGGCGGCTCCGGGATGAAAAGTCTTGACACCGTAAGGTTGAAATGTTAGCTATAACTCGGCTTAGTTCTTTATGAATGGACATGAAGAAAGGGGGTGGGAACGGTGAAGGATAGAGACACACTGGTCGGTCTGAAAGACAAGAACCCGGCGAGGCCCGGCAACGATTTTGGTGAAGATGATATATTAGATCTAATTAGTACTATTGGTGATTTCAGTGGTGAGACGGCCGGGCCTCCCATCTCTCCGGCCCCTTCCTCCGGGCTTGATCAGACCTTCGATGTCGACATCGACGCAGAAATAGAACAGTTGTTTAAAGAAGATGCTGAACTTCGGAAAGCGTTGGACGGGTCTCTGTCTTTGGACGAGCCGGCCGAAAAGACGGCAGCCGATGACTCTCTTCTCCTGGATGAATCAATTGGGGACGAGGATTTAAAGCTGAATGATCTGGAGGACGATGAGTTACTCCTTGGTCTCGACGAACCACCGGCCGCGACGGAGCAAAATGAATCTTTGTCCGCCGACATTGACCTGTTATTCGACTCTGACAACGACTTGTTTGGTGCGGGTGAAGATCAATCTACCCTGGATGAGAACGGGAAGTCCTCTTCAGAAGATGATGTCCATGTCCTGATCGATTTGGCCGATGATGAGATGATAGATGACGACGACGAGCGCCTATATTTTTCTAAGGATGCGCCTGAGCCTGATAGTGACGAGGTCCACGTCTTGGATGGATTAGCCGACGATGAAGTGTTGGTTGATGATGAAGGATTATTAGAGCCGGACGAACCCCTGGATTTGATGGAAGAGGAGGCCGGGCAGTCGGCGGAAGATCAAGATGTTCTATCTGACTTCAGCGCCGATGATATTCTTTCCGTTGGTGCGGATCAGCCCACCCTGGCAGAAAAAGAGGCCGGACTTCCTTTTGATGAGCTGGAAGACCTGGACGATTTGACTTTGGAAGAAGACTTGCCCGAGGAAGAAGAGCCTTTGATTTTAGATGCCGCCGAAGATACCGAACCTTCTGTAGAAGACGATGATATATTAGCCGATTTTACTGACGAAGAGGCACCGGCTGACGAGGTGTACCAACCCACCCTGGATGAGAAAGAAGCTGAAGTCGCCTCCGAAGATTTTGAAGACCTGGACCGCCTGATGTTAGATGAGACCTCAACCGATGAAGAGGAACCGTTACTCCTGGACGAGCCGTTGGACTTGACCGAACCGGAGACGGAACCATCTATGCCCCTGGATGAGACGGAACTTTTGACCGGCTTGGCGGAAGACGACCTGTTGGTTCAAGATGTTCAATATGAAGTTCCGGCTGCTCCGGCCGAAGAAGAGGCTGAGCGGGCGCTTGATGATCTCGACGACCTGAGCCGTTCGATTTTGGATGAGACCTCAACCGATGAAGAGGAACCGTTACTCCTGGACGAGCCGTTGGACTTGACCGAACCGGAGACGGAACCATCTATGCCCCTGGATGAGACGGAACTCTTGACCGGCCTGGCGGAAGACGACCTGTCGGTTCAAGATGTTCAAGATGAACTTCCGGCCGTCCTGACCGAAGAAGAGGCTGAGCCCATTGGTTATACGGCCTCAGAAGAGGCGGCGGCGGAGGCAACCGGGCCGTCGGTTTTAACCGTAAGCGAAGAAGAAATTGGTTCGGGACCGGCTGATGAAGAGGACTTGGACGAAGTTGTTCTTCAACTCGAACCGGACGCAACGCCTGACGATTCCAGCGTGCCTGAGGAAGGATCTTGGGATGATAAGGAACTCAGCGACGAGGAACTCGATGCCGCGACCGCTGATATGTTCCGACTTCCGGAGCAACCTGAGCCCGAACCGGCCGACTCAAGTGCTTCCGACCAGGCAGAAGTCGGCTTTGATATGAGTGCGGAAAGCCTGGCGGCCGCGTCCCTGGTGGAAGACCTGATGCCCCCCGCCCCGGTAACCGATGACTCGGCAGCCGATGAACCGCCCGAACCGGTTGAACCACCAAACGGATTAGAGATCAAAGATGATGATATCACGCCTGGTGAACATGAATCTTCCAGCTTCTGGGAAGAAGACACTATGGAAGCCATAAAGGCTGATATCACTGGCACATCAGATGTTGATCAAGTCTATGAACAGGTAGACGAGGAGCAGATGACCGGGCCAGAGAAGCCGCTGGATGAACCGGGTTCGGACGTGGCTCAGGCTGGCGATATTCTATTGCTCACGCCCGAAATGATGGAACCCCCGAGTGCTTACCCGGAACCGGAACAAGAACCCGAACCAATCATGGCGGCAATTTCTCCAGAACCGGCCTTGAAACCGGAACTTGAATCGGTACCACCGATGGAACAGGCGATTGTGTTCGAATCCGCACCACAGGAAAAAGACGTGGACAAACCTACTGCCACGATTGATCAAATTAAATTTGAGGAAACTTTGGCCGCGATCATTGTTGACCAAATATCTGAAGATAGAATCGCCGGTCTGGTTACCCAAGCCGTTGAAAACGTCCTGTCTCAACAAATGACCACTGAATTAGTCACCAGAGCTTTCGAAGAGGCGCTGACCAGAGTCGCCAGAGAGGTGATGGTCGAAGTTGCCGAACGAATAATCGGTTCTGCTGTGGAACAATTGAAGGGCGATTTGACCATCGAAGAATGAGCGACTGATGAGACCGTACCTGCCGGTGCTTCGGGACCGTAGATTTTTCAAGCCAGAAGTCTCCGCGGCCAGCTCCGCGGGCTGACCTGACGGCAGACTATTTGATAAACGGGGGCGCCTGGCGATCCCCCTTTTTTTATGGAGTACGGGATAGGTTTCCTGATCTCTGACTGCAACAAACCAGAGGTGCACATTTATGAATATTGATGCATTGCCAAAGGGCTATGAACCCAGCCTGGTGGAAGAGAAGTGGTATCGTTTCTGGGAAGAAAATCATTTGTTTCGAGCCGAGGTAGAGAATCCCGGCGAAGCCTATTCCATTGTCATCCCTCCACCCAACGTGACTGGGACCTTACACATGGGTCATGCGTTAAATAATACGTTGCAAGATATCCTGGTCAGGTTTAAACGGATGCAGGGATATAACGTTCTGTGGATGCCCGGGATGGATCATGCTGGAATTGCCACCCAGAACGTAGTGGAGCGGCAACTGGCTTCGGAAGGCACCGACCGGCATGCCTTGGGCCGGGAACGGTTTATCGAACGGGTCTGGGAATGGCGGAAAAAATATGGCGGCATCATTCTGAATCAATTAAAGCGGCTTGGAGCCTCCTGTGACTGGAGCCGAACCCGGTTCACCATGGACGAGGGGCTATCAAAAGCGGTTAAAGAAGTATTTGTCACCCTTTACGAACAGGGATTGATCTATCGGGGTGACTATATCATCAATTGGTGTCCCAGATGTCAAACCGCCCTGGCCGATCTTGAGGTGGAGCACGAGACGATAGAAGGGGCCTTGTACTACATCAACTATCCCTATGCCAATGGGGGAGGTAGTCTGACGGTGGCCACCACCCGTCCGGAAACACTGCTGGGTGACACCGCTGTAGCCGTCAACCCGAAGGATCCCCGGCACAAGAATTTAACGGAAACCCATGTCTTGCTGCCCCTTTTGAAAAGAAAATTGCCCATTATTTTTGATGAATATGTTGATATCGAATTCGGCGCCGGGGCCCTCAAAATCACCCCCGCCCATGATTTCAATGACTTTGAGATTGGGCTAAAGCATAAACTGGACATGATCAGAGTCATGGATGATCAGGGGCGGATGAGTGAACAAGCCGGAAAATATGCCGGACAAGATCGATTCGAGTGCCGAACCAACATCTTAGAAGACCTTAAGAAGGAAAATTTGTTCAAGAAAAAGGAAGCCTACAATCACAACGTAGGGCACTGCTACCGGTGTAAGACTATGATCGAACCCATTTTGTCTAAGCAATGGTTCGTCAAGGTCGCACCTTTGGCTGAGGAGGCTTCCCAGGCCGTTATCCAAGGCAAGACCAAGATTATCCCGGCCGTGTGGGAGAAGAGTTATTTCGAATGGATGAACAATATCCGCGACTGGTGTATTTCCCGGCAGATATGGTGGGGCCATAGAATTCCTGCCTGGTATTGCGACGAGTGTCATGAAATCACGGTGGCTCGCACAACTCCCGAAGAATGCACCAAATGCGGTGGCCGGCGGCTGCGGCAGGAAACCGATGTGCTCGATACCTGGTTCAGTTCCGCTTTGTGGCCCTTTTCCACCATGGGCTGGCCGGATCAGGCACCGGAATTGAATCGTTATTATCCCACCTCCACCCTGGTCACCGGTTTTGACATCTTGTTTTTCTGGGTGGCCCGGATGATGATGATGGGCCTGCATTTTATGGGCGACGTGCCGTTCAAAGACGTCTACATCCATGCCTTGGTCCGGGATGAAGAGGGCCAAAAAATGAGCAAATCCAAAGGGAATGTCATAGATCCTTTGGTCATGATGGAACAGTTCGGCACAGATGCTTTTCGCTTCACCCTGGCTGCGTTGGCGGCCCAAGGACGGGATGTCAGGCTCTCAGAAAAGCGGGTGGAAGGGTACCGTAACTTTGTTAACAAAATTTGGAATGCTTCCCGTCTGACCATGATGAACGTCGTCGATTTCGATCCGGCCACGGCCCCGCCCCCGGAAGAGTCCGGCCTTTTGGCGGACCAATGGATCCTCAGCCGGGTCAACCGGGTGACCCAAGAAGTGATCAATAGCCTGAATGAATACCGATTTAATGAGGCGGCCGGAGCGATCTATCAATTCGCCTGGCACGAATTCTGTGACTGGTATATAGAAATGATCAAGCCTGTTCTTTATGGAGAAGATGAGCGGGCCAAGAACCAAACTCGAGCCGTCCTGACCCATACATTAAGAAACATCTTGAAATTACTCCATCCATTCATGCCTTTTGTGACTGAAGAGATCTGGCATAAACTCCCCGGCACCCAGGGTAGCATCATGATCTCTTCCTATCCGACGTTTGAGGCCCGTTTTGATCGTCCTGAAGCGGACACAACGATGACGTTTCTAATGGGTATCATTGGAGGTATTCGCAACATTCGGGGTGAAATGAACGTGTCCCCAGGGGCTGTGATCACGGCCCACGTGATGGCTCCCAAAGATGCACAAAAAATGGCACTAAATCTAAATAGTTCGTTGGTGAAGCTGTTAACCAAGGCTGAAGAATTGGTCGTCATGTCGGAAGGCGAGGTTAAGCCTGATGCCTCAGCCACCGCCGTGTTCGAGGACGTGGAAATTTTCGTCCCACTCAAAGGTCTGATCGACTTTGCGGATGAAATCGCTCGGTTGACCAAGGAGCAAACCAAGCTGGAAAAAGAGATCTCCGTTACTTCCCGCAAATTGGCCAATGAAGATTTTCTGGCCAAAGCGCCTCGCGATGTGGTGGCCAAGGAAAAAGAAAAAATGACCATATTGAGCGGCAAAATGGACAAGGTCAAGCAGAATGTCATTCGGGTCAAACAGATCATGGGCTGAACACGCTTGTTGCTGGTTGCCTTCAACTTGACGCCTTGCCGGAACATGCTATGGAGAAAATTGTGTCCAATATGAATATCCCCCAGGTGGATAACTTGATCACCCAGGCCCTGGCCGAAGACGTCGG
>JADFXY010000191.1:0-8731 GCA_015233355.1 Deltaproteobacteria bacterium
ACACCACAGGTGCGTCCGGGAAGATATCCTTGCCCTCGTTCAATAAAAAGGTCATGGCCATGCCGTGCAAGGTGACGATGAGGTCAATTTTTATTCCGGAGTATTTATAGCCTAAAAAATCGGCCAGTTTTAAACGATAGTCTTTATCCGTAGGCCGCCGCAGATCCAGATACTCCAAGAACAAATCGTTCACCTTTACTCCGCCGGCTTTTACCACGGATAAGAAGGCTTCGTTAGCTTTGGCATAAGCCGGCAAGCCATATCCATAGGTGCACAAAATCAAAATACGCTTGCCGGAGACGGTGGACGTGGGAGAAGTCTGAGTTGGCGGTGCGGCCAGGCTCTCGTTGGCCGGGAAGGTCACAACTCCCAACAACCCCATGGTGATCAGGCAAGTCAGCCGCACGCTCCGGCTAATGGCTTTGATTACAGCACTCATGGTTATCCTTTTTCGACGCCTCCGGCTGCGGGGGGCACCAGTGGTTGGGTCCATGTATCTATCAATAATTACATAATCTATCATAGTGTCAACCGCTTGAAGCCGCTGATCAGCCATCATCTTCAAACGTTTCAACTCCGGCGGGCCAGCTTGTTGGCGAAGATGGCGATCAGACCACCCAGCATGATGTAGCCGATCAGGACTTCCGCCAAGACCCACCACGTGGCGTAAGTCGTTTTTGGAACAATATCGCCGAAACCGAGGGTGGTGAAGGTAACCAGGCTGTGGTAGATCATGGTGGACTCGGAAAAAGGTAGATGGGCTATCTCGAAATGCTGCGGCCCCAGGGTATAGTAATGGTAACCGAAACCCATGGCCAGGACGACCGACCAGCCGGCCCAGAGCAAAATAGATCGCCCACAGTCGGACGAAATCAACCAGGGCAGATAGACGAGCCAGTACCTCAGCCCGCGTCCCTCACCTCTGAATTCTTCTATGTATTCCTGATCATTGGAAAATCTGGCGAACCGGGGGCTGCCGTAGCACCCATCCAGCCGAATGCCCCGATACCTGGCCCAGCGATTGTATTTGAGATCAGTGACATGGGCTCCTCTAAGATCCGCGGCCCGCAGGTCGGCATTCCTCAGGTCGGCGCCTTCCAAGTCGGTTTCTTCCAGGCAGGCGGCCGTTAAAGTCACGCCCGGTAAATCGGCTGAGAATAAGTCGGCCCCTGTCAGGTTAGCCTTGGTTAAGTCGGCCTTTTCCAGCCGGGCTTTCCGCAGAACGCTTTTTTCTAAATTCGCTCCGGTTAAGTCAACTTCCTGGAGATAGGCGGAGGAGAGATCAGCTTCCTGCAGTTGTGCGCCTTTCATTTTGACCTTGACTATGGTTGCCCCGGCCAGGCCGGTTTGTTTCAGGTTAGCTTGATCCAGGCCGACCATGTCCATCCGGGCTTCAGTTAATTTGGCCTGTTCCAGATCAGCCTGCTGCAAATTTACCTTTTCCAAATATCCGCTGGTCAGATCAGTTTGCCGGAGATTGGCCTCCCGGAGATCGGTCCATTCTATCCGGGCTTCCCGCAGGTCGGCTTGTTCCAGATTGGCCCGAGATAGCCCGACGGATTTGAATTTTGAGTTTCGCAAATTGGCTCCGCTGAAGTTTGCCCCGCGCAAATCGATCAAACTGGTTTGAGCATTCCACAGGGGTGTTTCCCGGCAGGTTTCGGGGCTGATGATCAATCTTTCCAAGTCCGGTTTGATTTCCGGATATTCATTTCGCCAGGCGTTCCAACTAACCACTCCTTCCAACAGCTTATTCGCATGAGCCAGATTAGCCATGTGTGTTTCCTTATGATTTGATTTTGGCCGACCAACATGCCGATTTCAATGTCTGTTTTTTTCATTGGGGCCAAAGACGGCATCTAAGTCCAGCATCAGGCCGGGCAGAGTGGCCACCTCCAGTTTTCCCTTTCCTTCACGGGTGACCGGGAGGCCGTATTCCCCATGCTCGTTCAGCCGATGAATGGTCACGGTCAGATCCATCAGGTTGATGACCCAGTATTCTTTAACTCCGGCCCGTTCATAAAGGGCGGCCTTTTCAATTTGGTCCCTGTCGAGGGATGACGGAGAGACAATCTCGACCACAAAGTCCGGCGCACCGCGACATCCCCGCTCATCCAACCTGGCCGGGTCACAGACAACCAGCAAGTCGGGCTGGACCACATTTATGATGTCACGGTCGTTTTCATCGGTCAGCGGTAGCCGGACATCAAAGGGGGCGGCGTAGACCTCGCACTCTTTGTTCTCCATCCACAAGGCCAGTTGCTTAGACAATTCCATGGATGCCCGTTGGTGTCGCCGGCCGGGTGCGGGTGTCATCAAATAGGGTACACCATCAATCAGCTCCCACCTTTCTTCATCAGGCCAGGTGAGGTAGTCGGCATAAGTATACTTTTCCTTATCGGCAACGGCTAGAAGCATGGGATACTCCCGGTTGGCTGTTCAAGGCTTTGGCTCATCTCAATGGCTGGCACTTAGGGCAAAAATAGCTGGACCGGCCCGATATCTTGAGGCGTTCAATGGGCTGGCCGCAGTTGGGGCAGGGTTGACCTTGCTTGCCATAGGCCCGCAAGCTGACCTGGAAAAGGCCGGGTTGCCCATTGGCCTGGACGTAATCGCTGATAGTCGTCCCTCCGGCGGCGATGGCCTCATCCAAGACCTCGATGGCCGCCTTAAACAGGCGCTTCCGTTCCGTCTGAGTCAGGTCGGCGCACTGGGTCAGGGGGTGGAGTTCCGCCCGAAACAGAGACTCGTCGGCATAAATGTTACCCAAGCCGGATACGACGCTCTGGTCCAGGAGCAAAGGCTTCAGCCGTCCCTTTTTGGAGGCCAGCCTGGCCAGGAATTCCGCCTGATTGATCTCTTTAAAGTCCGGGGCCAGATTCGAGTACGGTGGAAAAGCGGCCAACTCGGACCGGTTGACCAGGGCCAGGTAGCCGAACCGGCGTTGATCCCGGAAACGCAGTTGATTCGGGCTGCCGGTAAATTCAATGATCACATGGGTGTGTTTGGCCACAGGCGCATCCTGGGATATCCACAGCAACTGGCCGGTCATCTTCAGGTGAACGATCAGGATAAAGTCCGGGCCGACCGGAAGCAGCGTCATCTTGCCCCGGCGGGTTGGTGATCCCAGGGTTCGACCGGTCATATGATCGATGAATTCCTGAGAATCGTTCCGGACTGCTTTGGGAAAGAGGATGGACACCCGGCTGACCGTCCGTCCGGGGAGGGTCTTGGCCAGTCCGGCTACGACGGTGGCTACTTCCGGCAACTCAGGCATTAGAGGATTCCTTCTGGAGAAGACTCCGGCAAATTGAATAGAGCCCTCATAACCAGCTCCGTGATGTCTTTAACTTTCAATCCACTATCTTTCCCCGCGTCACCCAACCGGGTCAGGCAACCGGGACAGGCTGTGGCCAGGTAATCAAAATCAATCAACAAGGCTTCCTCTATCCGCCGTCCGGCGACCAGGTCGGCTAATTCCGGAAAATTTAAATCCACGCTTCCCCCGCCTCCGCAGCATCCCGCCTGCTCTCTGGCCCAGATGAATTCGATGATTTGATAACCGACATGGCTCAGAATCCGGCGCGGGATGTCGTAGATGCCCAGATGCCGGCCCAGGTAACAGGGATCATGGTAGGCAATCCGTTGGTTTTGAATTGGTGCGGCTTCCCTCCGGGCCAATTTTGGCCAGATGATCTCGGTCAGGTGCATGATTTTTCTGGTCAGGCCGGGAGCTATTTTTCGGTACAAGACCTTAAATGTGTGGGCACACGCGGGACAGGGACAAATGATTTTTTTGTATTTGGATAATCGGCTGACCATCAGTTTGGCATGCCGCTGAAATTCTTCCTTCAGCCCCGCCTGGTACAGGGGCAGTCCGCAGCATATTTCCGGTTCCGAATAGGGTACGACATTATCGACTCTTAGAAAGTCCAATAGCTTAAATGCGTCCAGGATGAGATCCGGGCGCCGGTCTAATTGTCGGCATCCTGGAAAGTAGACAGCCTTCCGCCAGGAGGCTTTTTGGGTTAGCGGTATGCGCGGCATATTTTGATGTAGATTTTGCCGGAGGGGGTTTCCCCACTCATCCCAATGGCCGGCCAGTTTCTTAATGGTCGGCAAGAGCGTCCCGGTGGTGATCAGGTCCACCTTGGCCGGCTGCAACTTAGCAGACACATCTATATAATGTCAGCAGAATTCCGTACACTGCCGACAGGTTAGACAACGATGAATGATTGCCGCGGCATCTTGTTCCAACGGCCGGTTTTCCCGGTTAGCCAGATAGGCCAGGGTCATCTTGCCGGTCGGCGTGGCGGACTCGCGACCCTCGGCTTCGACAACGGGACAGGAAAAGTGGCAAAGTTTCGGGCAATAAGTGCAGTAGGTCAGGTCCTTAGCGCGTTTTTCCCGGGTCACCGGGATACCCTCCTTCATTTAAAAAAGCATAGCCGGAACTCAGCCTCATTAGTCACGGTTGTTGACTGGGCGATGGAATGCTCTCGCCGTCCCCTGTAAGATGTCCCAGGCCGGATCATCTTCCATCTGGCGATTCAGGTACTCCGTTGGCCCGGAAACGAAGAAGCCACCCAGTTTAGTGACGTAATTATATAAATACTCCTTGGTGGTAAAGACCAGCAGCATCGCCGATTCATGCCAGATGCGGCCCAGGCAAAAGGGTACGTCACCTCTCTTGGTCAGCATGCCGACCAGTTCGTCACATCCCGGCCAGGGAAGGACCACCAGGCACCGCCCCGGACCGGGCTGGAAATCAGGTCCGGTCAGACTATGCTGCATCCTCCCCTCAGCTTTGAGAAGCTGTTCTTTCAAGGTCACGGCCGAGAATTCCACCAACTGCGTGTCACCCTCAAATGTGACCTCCATCAGGACGCCCTCTTCTTGAGTTTGGGCCTGGCTGGTCAGAGGGTCCCAGATTCGAATTTTTTCGGGCAGCAGGTGCATAAAAAAAAGATACTTCAGTATCCTCACCGCCTTATCGTAACCAGGAGCGATCATTGACATCTCAAACCGGACCGGCGGGGTAGGGCGGACACGGATAACCGCCTGGGTAATCCGGCCCAGATAACCCCGGTGCCCTATGAACATACCCGTCAGGCCGGGACCGGTAGCGGACCTGGGCGCCCGGCCGATATCCACCTTGAGGCCGTTGGGCATCTCGACGGACAAAGAATAGAGGATTGAAACCAGATCCCTTGAGCCTAAAGCCCAGTCGAGATTTACCCGTCCTTCAAAGACCTGATTCATGTCCGGCGGCAAGAACCGGCGCTCCATCAGGCCCATAGTGTAGCCCATGGATTCCAGGGCCTGTTCCGGAGCTAGCGGAGAGATATCAGGGGTGAAACCGGCCAGCAAGGAATTCTCCGAGACCATCCAGACGTCGTCCTCTGAATAGACCTTAGCGTATTGGTCCTCCATTTCTGGGGCGTCTTGGGATCGGATAGCGTGGTCATCTGAGGAGGTGTCTCTCTGAGGGGTGACGATGCCATCGGCCCCCAGTCCCATTTTGTCGGGGTTAAGAATCCAATCCTTATCAAGGTATTCCTTTATGCCCCGGTAGACCTCCAGGCCTCCTTGCAATTCATCGGCCAGAAAACCCTGCTTGGAAAACCCCACCCCGTGATGGTGAGACAGACTTCCTTTCCCGGCCAGGACCGCCTCCAGCCCTTTGTGCCAGGCCAGATCATATATGTCGAGGGCGTTGGCCGGGCCGATCATGGTGAAGGAAATGCACACACCGTCGGGATAAGGGTGCGTAAAATGAGCCATAACGAACAGGTGGTCGGAGACGGCTTCCCTGACCAGGTAATAAAGATTAATTGCTTCGTCCCAGGTGGTGGCTATGTCCATGGTGTCTACGAAACCATGATGATAGAACATGGATGATTGCTTGAAGGGCGCGGCATACCGATTCTGATACCAGTTTTCGGCCGGTTTTTTGCCGCGATAATGGCCGTCGTGAGCGGCGCAAATGTTTCTGATGGCCGCGGTCTCGTGGGCGACCAGTTTGGGTGTGCCTTCGCAGACCACGACAAATAAGAACCTACCGGGGAGATAGTCGGACAGGCGATTGAGCAGGCGCGGACGTCTTAAAACCGCGGAGATAGCGACGTTGGAAATCCATTCTCTAGGGAGGTGGAAGAGATCCAGCCAGGGCGCCCGGCGGGAAGATGACCGACCGGTTTCGGAGGAGGCGGCCACGGTATCGAATTCATCGTAAAGCCGCAGTACGGCCGGTCTCAACCCTGCCTGCATGATGTCCTGCATCGCCATCAGGGCATGGTCCAGGGAGTAAAAATAGAATCCCAAATAGTCCCGGGCCGTGGGAACCGGATGGACCTTTATCCAGGCTCGGGTGATCACGCCCAGGGTCCCTTCGGAACCGGTGAAGACCTGGTTCAGGTCTGGGAGGTACCGTCGTCCGGCCGTGAAGGGTGTCCTGATCAGTCGGCCATCAGGCAGAACAACCTCCAGGGAGGCCACGATATCCTCTATTTTCCCGTATTTGCTGGACATTTGTCCCGCCGACCGGGTGGCCAGATAGCCGCCCACGGTGGAACAGGTGATAGATGAAGGAAAATGGCCCATGGTCAAACCGAATCCGGCTAATATCGATTCCAGGTGCCAACCGATGATGCCGGGTTCAACTTCGACTACCATCGAGTTTCTGTCAATGGCGGTCACCCGGTTCATGCGCTTCAGGTCCATGATGATGCCGCCGTTGATGGCCATGGCCGCGGCGCAAATCCCGGATCCGGCTCCAAAGGGTGTTACCGGAATGCCTTCTCTGGCGGCCAGTCTCAATATTTCACCTACCTGAGCGACGTTCTCCGGCCAGATGATCACATCCGGCGGGTAGAGCGCCTTGCCCTCCATCAGCCACATTAGTGTCTTGGGCCACAGATCCCGCGAGTACGCGAACCGGTCGGGATCATTGGCGGATAGATGATCATGGCCGACAATCCGAGCCAACCTCTCGATGAGCTGGGGCGACGCCTGGGCGGGTCTTAAAGGGATAAGAAAAGTTGACACAATGGAGCCTTCTTACGCTACCGGCCGGGAGGAGGTGCCATCCAACCGAAAAATGATCGGGGGCGCCGGTTAATATACATTAGTCCGACTTTGAATTCGAGCATGTTGGGAAAAGTACAGCGCAGGGGACGACGCTTCGGCGATCGCCGGGTCTCCTATGTATACTTTTCAACCTGCTGAAGGAAAAAAACCTGCATAAATTTCGGACCATCATAATTTGGTTGAATTATCTTTATGATGATCAAATATGGTGTTTTCTATTTTGAAATTTTGTGCCATAATAACAGAATATAGTTTAAGGGTCAATTGCCATTTTGACCAGGGACTAACCAGTTTTTCAGCGCAGGGGATGCCGCCTGCCGGTCGTCCGGAGGAAAGATATGTGTGCCATGCCTATGGAAGTTAAAGTTCCAAAAGAAATTACGGCTAAGGATCTTAACAATGTTGAGAAGGCGGCCTTACTCCTGGGGGCGTTAGGCGATGACGCGGCCGCGATTATTCTCAGGTCATTGAGTCCGTCGGAAATAAAGAAAGTCACTTTTCAAATGTCGAAAATGGAAGAGGTTCCCACCATTGTGGTGGATGAGGTGATAGACGAATTTCTAGCCCTGGTCAAGACAGGCACCGGCGTGGTCTCTCTTGGCGCTGGTTTTGTCCGGGATCTGTTGACCAAGGCCCTTGACACGGACGCCGACGAATACATCAAACGCCTGGGCGAAACAGAAACAGAAATGGACCTTTCGTCTTTGGAAGCCTTAAGTGGGTTAGATCCTAAGATGTTGACAGATTTCACCAAGAACGAGCATCCCCAGACCATCGCCCTGATCCTGGCTCACATAGATCCTGATCAAGCTGCCGGAGTGCTGCAGAACTTGCCCAAAAATCTCCAGGTCGACGTTATTACCCGGATCGCCAATCTGGATCGCATCCCCCCCGGCATTATCTATGAAATCGCCGAAGCCCTGAAAGACGAAATTGCTACCTTGGGATCAGTCGGCAGGAAAGTGGGCGGTGTCCAACCCGTGGCCGAAATCCTTAACCGGGTCGACAAAGCTACCGAGACCAGTGTGTTGTCCATGATTGAAGAAACATCTCCCGAATTAGCCGAGCAGGTCCGCGACCTCATGTTTACCTTTGAAGACCTGTCCGCCATAGATGACCGCGGGATTCAAATGGTTCTGCGGGAAGTCTCCAACAAGGAGTTGGCGGTGGCCCTTCGGTCCGCGGGCGAGGAAGTCAAGAATAAGATTTTCAAGAATCTTTCCGAAAGAGCGGCCGAAATGCTTAAAGAAGACATCGATGCCATGGGTCCGGTGCGCCTCTCCGATGTGGAAAAAGCTCAGCAGGGTATCGTCCGGATTGCATCCCGGTTGTCCGAAGAAGGCAAGATCGCTCTGGCCGGCCGTGGCGGCGAAGAAGCCTTTGTCTAACGGCGGGTACCTTTCGAGGTCAGGCTCGGCTGTAAGGTCTACGCCTCCGAAAGGGGCGCTTTTGAGGAGCTAACACGACTCGTAGCCGGGTTATATTTTGGACCGCTGGATTCAACCTCTATTTTGGGTTAAAGGAGAAAGGTCTGCGGCACGATGATTTGGTCGGATATTCAATAGTTGAATGAATTCATTTAGATCTTTAACCAGGGCTGTAGCTTTGAGCAAAGACTTGAGCAAAACCAGATCATCCAACT
>JADFXY010000192.1:0-8728 GCA_015233355.1 Deltaproteobacteria bacterium
CAGGCCCAGGCCGCGTGGTAAACGCTCAACCGGCAGGCATTCAGGTTCCCCAACATCCGGGACAACTTGTGGCCGATGGCCTGAAAATCCACTAAAGTCGTGTTGAATTGCTTCCGCTCCCGGGCGTATTTCAGGGCCTTGAGGAATGATCCCTGGGCGCATCCCAGGGCCTGGGCGGCAATTTCAATTCGGCTTTCATTGAAGAAGTCTAAAATATTCTGCAGCCCTCGGCCCTTGGGACCAAGGAGATTCTCTCTGGGGATCTTCAGATCGCGAAATACGATCTCGGCTGAAGAAGTCATGCGCAGACCCATCTTGTGGGGAAGCTCATTGATCTCCATGTTCCCAGCGGCCAGGGCGGCCTCATCTCTGGGGACGATAAATGTGCTCGTACCGGAGCCGGGTTGACCCGGCTCATCGTGCTGGGCCAGGACCACAAAAAAATCGGCGTAAGCTCCGTTGGTGGTGAATAATTTCGTGCCGTTAAGGAGATATCCGTCCGTCACCTCCAGGGCCCGGGCGTTCATACTGGTCAGGTCGGATCCGTGATCAGGTTCGGTAAAGGACACGGCCGAGATATATTCACCCCTGGTCAGGGGAGTCAGGTACCGGCTCTTTTGCTCTTCCGTGCCACAGATCTTGATGATCTTGGCCGGCAATTGGGCCAGGTGGAGGGCCATGCCGATCCCGGAGTCCCGCTTGCAGAACTCCTCTATGACCAGGACGTTTTCCAACACCCCCAGGCCGGCGCCGCCGAATTCTTCTGGTACATCCATCCCGATGAAGCCCAGTTTTCCGGCTTTCCGATAGATGTCAAAGGGAAAGAGGTGGCCTAGTTCATATTCCATCGCCTTTTCCGGATCGAATTCACCTCGGGCAAATTCTTTGGCGGCGCGTTTGATCTCCCGCTGTTCCGGGGTCAGGTCAAAATCCATGCATCACTCCCTGTGCATTGTTGTTTCGGGTTATGTGTTGCGGGTTGCGATATTCATCCAGGCATTATTGTCGGGGCTATTTCCGGTTCATCATCAAAGACCGAGACAGCCGGTGTTCGCTGTTATTCAACCAGTGTTAATCCGAATCAAAGATTACCCGTCAATTCAACCTGCCGCAGTGTTTCTATTCAGGGCCGGCCGTGGTATTTGAGCACCAGCAGGGTAATGTCGTCGAATTGCGGGACACCCTGGGAAAATGAGTTTATCTGATCCATAATCCGCTGGACCACTTGATCGATGGGGAGACCCTGGGAAGCCGACAACTCATCTTCCAGCCTCTTTTCCGTAAACAGCTCATCCCTGGCATTGACCGCCTCGGTTACCCCGTCGGTATACAACACCAGGCAATTGCCGGGGGCGATCAGGATATTAGCCGATTGATACTGAAATTCTTCCAAGAATCCCAGGGCCATGCCTTTGGTCGTTTCCAGTGTCTTCAACTTGCCTTGATTATCAATGAAATATGGTGGATTGTGCCCTCCGTTGGCATAGACCAGTTCACCGGTCTGGATGTCTAAAATGCCCAGGAAGAGAGTCACAAACATGGCCGATTCATTGTCTTGGGAGATGACCTGATTAACTCCGTTCAAAATCTCACCGGGTGACAGCCCTGGAGTAGCCATGGTCTTGATCAAGGTTCGGGTAATGACCATGAACAGCGAGGCCGGGACTCCTTTTCCGGAAACGTCGCCGACCGTAAAGCAGAGATGCTGGTCGTCAATAAAAAAGTAGTCATAGAGATCGCCGCCGACCTCTTTTGCCGGGGTCAGGGTGGCATAGATATCGAATTCGGGCCGTTCCGGAAAAGCGGGAAAAATCCTCGGTAAGATACCCATCTGGATATCATGGGCGATCTTCAGTTCACTTTCGATCCGTTCCTTGGCCGCGGTGGTGTCGGTCAATTCCCTGATATATCGCTTCAGGGACGTCTCCATGGTTTGAAATGACTCAGTCAGCTTTCCCACTTCATCTTGCGATTTGACCGGAGGCAGCTCCGCGTCCAGGTTGCCGGCGGCGATCTCTTCCGCTGCCCCGACCAGGGCTTCGAGAGGCCGGGTAATGGACTTGGCGATCAGCACGATCACCCCGATGATGAGACAGAACCCGATAATCCCAAGGACCAGAACCGTCTGGTTAAGACGTGTAATATCGGCGAGCAATTCATCCATCGGAAAAACGACGCCCAGAGACCAGCCGTTGGAGGTCAGCGGGGCATAAACTATCAGGCAGTCCCTTTTTAAACGGCGGCTGTATAGGTTGGCAGAGCCGGACTTCCCGGCAATCATGGCCCGGCCGATCCGGCGCATGTTTTCGTCGCCCCGCGTTTCGGCATAATCAAAAATGGTCGAATTCATCATCAAACTCTTGTCGGGATAAGTCACAAAGGTCCCGGTACGGGTAATCAAAAAACCGTACCCGGTATTCCCGATTTTGATGGAAGACACTATTTCTTTCAGCCATTCCAGGGAAATATCCGTGGCGACAACGCCGACAAGCTGCTTTTTGCCGTTAGTATTCTGGTAGAAGGGGACGGAGTAAGTGGTCATCAAAACATTGCCGCCGCCCTCGTCAAAGTAGGGTTCACTCCAGGCTGGTTTCCCCAGTTCCTTTGGAATCTGATACCAGTCCCAGAAAAAATAGTCGTAGGGGACGTAAGTGAACTCGATTTTGCCGCCGCTGCGGTAAAAATAAGGGCAATAATGGGTCGCCTCCAATCCTGAGGCATGGGGCTCGAAGGCAATGCCGACCCCGTAAACATCGGGGTTACTGACCACCACCGACTTTATCAGCTTGATTACTTCACTACTCTCAAAGGACATAGTCTCCAGATAGCAGGCCAGGTTTTCAGGCACCTTTTCCACGGGAAGCAGGGCCAGGTCGATGCGGCGCACCGTGGCGTCCAACAGCGTGGACACTTGGTCTTTAATCTTTTCGGCGATCATTTGCCGGGACAGAAAGTAGTTGTACCCGAAGATGCCTCCGAAGATGACCAGCATACTGCTCAAAATCAACAAAATGAGTTTGCCTGCCAAACCCCTATTTTTGATCATGGCCGAGACTCTTTCGATAGAATAAATGGAAGTCCGGGATTTCTTTGATCATACCGATGTGCTTCAGCTCTGCCGCCACCCGATAATAATCCTCCGGCAGCAGTTCCCCCATGGGCGTCTGGGCGTCCCGCGGAGTCATCAATTCCTTCATCCGGTTCAGCATCCAGGTCTGGTGGATACGCGTGGCCGGGATGTGGTCCTTCTCCAGGTTGGTCATGGTGATGTCCAGGGCTTCTTCGGGGTGGTCGAAGGCATACCGCCAACCGGCGATGGACGCGGCGACAAACGCGGCGGATGACTCCGGATCTTTATTGCAGGTTTCTTCCAGAGCATATAGGCCGTCTTCCGGAAAGTTCAGCCCGTGGTCGTAAAAGAAGAAGGTGGTCAATTCATTGGGATTCAAGCCGCTGTTCAGGATGGTGTGGTATTCATTATACCACATGGCCGAGGCGACATCCACTCCATCCCGTAAAAACAGATTGACCGAATAGGACTGGCGGACGGTGGTCACGTCAAGATTGTATTTCTTAAGAAAGGCTTTGGGTTGAATCTGAAAAATAGGATCCCACAGTCCCACTTTCTTGCCGTTGATGTCTTGGGGAGTGTTGATCCCCCGGGCCTTTTTGGCCACCAGCATCAAGGCGGAGCGTTGGGACATCTGGGCGATATTGATGAGCTTGACCCCATTGGCCCGCATCTCGATGGCCGGGGCCAACCACAGCATAACTATGTCGGCCCGGTGGTTGACCAGATAGTCGGAGGCTTGCCGTTGCGGGCCACCGTTGATGATGGTCACATCCAGGCCGTATTTCTTATAGATGCCCTTTTCTTTGGCGACGTAGTATCCGGCGAATTGGGCCTGGGGCACCCACAACGGGATAAAAGACAGTTTTTTTAAGGGATGTTCCTCGCCGGAGGCCGGATTTCCCGTAGGTTGGGAGGCCGGAACGGCTAGTGCCGGAGTACCGGTCGCCGCCGACTGACCGGAGGCTGGTCTCAGGCCGGCAATTCCCATCACCATTGATACAAGCAAAATAGCAGGTAACACCAAGCTAAAATGACGGTTGACCATTATCTCCTCATTGGGGCGGGTTAGCGAACTCGACAAATACCTTTTCTCTTGAAGAGACGATGTGGCAGTCCGGGTCCTTAAAAAGCTCCTCAATTTCCGCCTGCTCTTCATCAGAGACATAGGGAATATCCACTTCTACCGGTTCTTCCAAAACGAGTTGGACTTCTCCCGCAGGTAAGGTCTTTAAGAATTCCTTGACTGCCTCTAAACTGTCGTGGGAAAGTTTCAGGATCACGGTCTCCATACTAACTCCTTGATTAAATAAGATACTCAAAGCAGACGACAAGCTTTATTCTAACCCAATGCGTCCTAATTGGCAAGGGAATTCCGGTAGTTTTTCCGGGTGATCGCGTTGTTCCAGAACGGGCTGAACCTCCCGCGCTGTTTTTTTGTTTCTTTTGTTTGAAAACTGAGATATTTTAGATGCCGATTCTTACTTAGCGTCGCGTCAGGCCGCAACCGGGGAACCAATGATTCCCAACCTGTCATTCCGAACGAATGTGAGGAATCTTAAGATTTCTCGCTTCGCTCGAAATGACAAAAGGGAGCCGTGAAGTTCATAAAGTTAGGCCAACAGGAAAGGCAATGTATGTGTATGACTGACGAAACAATTATTGAGCTTATTTCCGGGCTGGTGGCGGCCCAGGTGGACGCCCACGAGATTTTCATCAGCCGAGGATCGTCCTTTGCCGTCGGCATCAAAGAGGGTGAAATAGATTTATTCAAGGATTCTGATTATCTGGGCGTGGCTCTGCGGATCTTGCAGCAGCACAGACCGGGATTCGCCTACTTAGGCGGGTTCACCGAAGCCCTGGCCCGGACCATGGTGGCCGAAGCCATCGGCGTAGCCCAATCGGCGCCAGCGGATCCCCCCGCAACCGGGTACCCCGAAGTGGCCGGGTTCGATGCCACCCTGGCCGATGAACCACGGGAAGTCAAGGTGGCCCGAGCCAGGATCCTGGAATCCGAAGCCCTGGCCGTTGATCCCCGGATCAAGAAGGTCCGGTCCGCCCAGTATCGGGAGGCCGAGTTTACGGTGACGCTGGCCAATTCCACCGGGCTCCGGGCGACCCAACAGGGGACCGTGGTCTCAGTGAGTGTGGACACCGTGGCCGCGGACGAATCCGGGTCCGAGATGGGCTGGGATTACCAGGCCGCCCGCCAGGTCGCCCGGCTGGATCCGGTCGCGGTGGCTCGATGCGCCGCCCAGCGCGCCCTGGACAGTTTGGGCGGAAGAGCCGTGGGTTCCCGCAAGTGTCCAGTCATATTCACTAACCAGGTAGTCATTGATCTCTTGGGAGTCCTGGCCGCCTCGTTCAGGGGAGATAACGCGGCCAAAGGAAAATCATTGCTCAAAGACCGGATGGGCGACCTGGTCTTTTCACCGCAATTGACCATCATCGACGACGGGTTGTACCCCGGTGGGGTGGCCGTTTCAGCCTTTGACGACGAAGGCGTACCTTGCCGGGAAACCCGATTAGTGGAAAGCGGCCGGGTGACTTCATTCATTTATGACACTTATTGGGCCGGCCGGGCCGGAGGCGAGTCCACCGGTAATGCCAACCGGGGCGACTTCAAGACCCCACCCTTCGTCTCGGTCTCTAATTTGTATATTAAACCGGGGGCCACAGCTTTTGGCAGCCTGCTCAGTCAGATGCATGAAGGACTGGTGGTTGAAGAATTAATGGGCATTCATACGGCTGATCCCATTTCCGGAGATTTTTCGGTCGGCTGTTCAGGGTACTGGGTCGAGGGCGGGACCAGGTCCTTTCCGGTCCGGGGGGCGGCGATATCCGGGAATGTTATCGATCTGTTCGGGAAAATCGGGATAGTAGGCAACGACCTGCGTTTTTACGGCCGTGAAGGCGCCCCCAGTCTCCTGATAGATGAAATCAGCCTGAGTGGTGACGGCGCCTAAGCTATCTACGACGCCTTGTGGGAGGCAGGCCGGGATTCTCGGACCTGTTATTTCCCATCCCGGTCCCGAATCATTTGGAGTGCGTCATTAATCACCTCCCGAAGTTCCGGGCCGGCCTCAGCCATCATGTTTTCCAACTCCAAGGCGATGGTTCCGTCACCCACCATGCCTAACAAACAGGCGGCATCTCCCCGAACGTTCTCTTCGGCGTGGGACAGCATGGCCGTAACCACAGGGATGATCCTGGGAATCAAGTCGGGTTGGCGATCAAAGATGTCCTCCAGCACGACCATCACGCCCATCCGGGTGGGCCACTCGTCATAACCCAGCAAGTTGATGAAAGCCGGATCGATCTCCCCTTGGCTGAATGAATTCATCGGCAATCCGGCAGGCGTCCCCGATTTTAAGGGACCAATACCAGGTATCTTCGTTTATGTTTTCCGTCATGGTCGGATTATCTCTCGTTGTCTGATTGAGTTGATCAGGTGCATCCACGGCCCAGGGCTGTTGAATTAAGGTAATCGCCTGTGATCTTTTTAAATAGCCAATCCAAATAAGCCCCAACGGGGCGCTCTAGGTTAGCCCAGGGCAACGCCCTGGGAAATCCGGCAGGTTACGTCCCAGTAAAATGGTCAGGTGGTCAGCCAGCCCTTAAAGCCATTTTGTTAGAAGGGGATACACAACCATGGCGGAGGTTCAGGGTTATTGTGCTCAATATGGGTATTAGATGTTTTTATGGTAGCCGTCGCCTATACCCAGGGCGTTGCCCTGGGCTAACCTATTTCGCCCCGTTGGGGCTGAATCGGAATTGACCATTTATTAAAATCAGATCCGATTCCCCTGCACCCTTAATTCAACGACATTGGTCCACGGCCCAGGGCAACGGAGGCAACAATGATTGGGCTAAGTATAACCCGGCTATCGATATTTGCAAGTGTTTTGAGTGCTAAGTCGATCCGGTGAGGGCGACTGAAAGACTGTAATCCAACTAAATCTAATTAGTTAACCACAGGTGACGTCCCACTGTGACCAACCTGTAACATCATGACTCAGTGACGGCCTATGGATCAACCAGATTGTTTCGGACAACTTGAACGTGTTTTCCCCATGACCCATGTGGGACTGCGCATGGTCACCCTTGAATGCCGCGGCTGCCCCAGCCTCAAGGGCTGCCTGAAATCCGCCGTAGACGGCAAATCAGGCGCGGGCATCAAAGAAACGCCGGCAAAAGACGAGCCGGAGGAGGAGAGAAAAGCGGATGTGGGGGTAGTCGGCTTCCTCAAGCGCTGGTCGGTCAAGAAAGAACAGGCCCGGCAAGAATCGGCCAAGGACAAAAAAGAAAAGTCCTGAGACGCGGCCGTCCCAATTAATTTGATAAATCTTAGTCATCATCGTGCGTTGAATATTTTGTCCCATAACCTATTTAATATTCTATTCTTATTCACCACGATCATGGAAAGGCGCCCATGAGTGCATCAAAAATTATGCCCTTGGACGAGGCTATCCGGCAGTTGACCACCGACGGCATGAGCCTGGCCCTGGGCACGGCCCTGGAGGGGATGATTCCCTTTGCGGCCGGACACGAGATTATCCGACAGGGGAAAAAAGACCTGACTTTGATCGGTCCCATTTCCGACATCCTGTTTGACCAACTGATCGGTGCGGGAAGGGTGGCCCGAGTCATCGCCGCCTGGGTGGGCAACGTCACGTCCGGGGCCGGTTACAACTTTCGCCGGGCGGTGGAGCAAGGCCACCCCAGGTCCATCGAGGTACTCGACCATTCCAACTATTCCCTGGCCCTGGCCCTGGCTGCCGGCGCGGCCGGGACGGAATTCGCCGTGACCCGCTCCTTGTTCGGCTCGGATATCTCCTTGAACCAGGATATATTCCGGGAATTGGCTTGTCCTTTTACCGGAGAACGCCACCTGGCGGTTCGGGCCATCCGGCCGGACCTGACCATCCTGCACGTTCAGCGCTGTGACAGCCGTGGGAATGCCCATTTTTGGGGTAGTTCCGGCGTCAGCCTGGACGCGGCCGCGGCAGCCGACCGGGTTTTACTCACCACGGAAGAAATCGTCCCCACGGAGCTTATCCGGTCCGACCCGAATCGGACCTTTATCCCCGAATTTTTGGTGTCGGCCGTGGCCTTGGTTCCCTGGGGGGCTCATCCTTCCTCGGTCTACGGCTTTTACGGCCACGATGACGATTACTACATCGAATATGCCCAAGCCACCAAGGACAGGGCGGCCGCCCAAGCCTGGTATCGGGAATGGGTGTTTGGTCTGCCCGATCGTCCGGCTTACCTGCAACATTTGGGTCCGGCCCGCCTGGACCGGCTCCGTTTGACCCATCCGGCCCTAACCATTCCGGTGGATTTTGGTTATTAATTGTCACTGGTTGCGTGTTGCGGGTTCCTGGATTCGGGTTGTTGATTGTTTGTTACTTGTTGATTCAATGAGGTCTGTGATGAATGCTTCGGTGTTGGAGGCAAATGTGGTTTTGGAATATACCCCGCAAGAACTGATGGTCGCGGCTGCGGCCCGGGAGATCGCCGATGGAGAGCTGGTTTTTGTCGGTATGCGGTTGCCCCTCCTGGCCTTCTTGTTGGCTAAACGGACTCATGCTCCGTCGGCCCTCGGGTTGTTTGAGAACGGGGTGATCAGAGACACGGCCGCGCCCCATGGCTTTATGA